>JAGDMX010000494.1 GCA_017860725.1 Chloroflexota bacterium
CCATCATTGAGGATCATTAACTTGTACTGATCCCGGATATGGACTCCGTTGACTTCCCCATACCAGTAGCCGTTGCCTTCGCTGGTCAGTGGGTTGGCGGTAGAGTCCCAGCCATTGAAATCACCGGCGACGAACACCTGCGTGGCGAAGGGCGCCCAGGTGCGGAACGCCGCACCCCCTGGAAACAGGATAGTCCCCATTCCTTGAAGATGAACCGATGAGCCGGTGGAAGTTGGTTGAATTGGATTAATTGAAATACCTCCGATAATTGAATTAGTGACTATTCAGACCTTGATTATACTATTTGCTCACTCGCAGGACGACCCGTATCCCGGGTTCGGTTCTCCAGAACACCGACTACCTGCAGCCAGGCTGGGGCTGAGCCTGGATTGGTCTCGATGCGCATGCCAAGCTTTTTCATTACATTGATCGAAGCCAGGTTATCATAGTTGGTCTCCGCGATGATGCGTTTCAGATGCAATTGCTGGAAAGCATAATCCACCAATGCCTGAGCTGCTTCCGTTGCATATCCCTGGCCTTGATACGACGGAGAGATGGCATAGAACAAGCCAAATTCCGGTGTATTGCAGCCAGGACTGCGAGAATGGCCCTCAGGAGCAAAGGATGGAATTTGCTCAAAAGCATTTAAACAAGGCACAAAACCGCATGCGCCGATCAGTTCTTTGTTGGACTTGAGAATGATGGCTCGATCGCCATAGGGCGGTTGGTAGAGCTTGGCTAATTGGGTGTCATTGCGCGCCGCCCATTGCAACCAATCGGCGCGTTCTTCCAAAGTCTCCATCTTATCGGAGCCAAAATCTGCCTCCCGCAATTCAACATCGAACAGTCGGTGAGCAGCCTCCAGGTCCTCCGTCTTAAATGGGCGAATGATGAGACGCTTTGTTTCAAGCTCTGGCATTTTCTGCATTTCGTCTTCCATGCTCCTGATCTTGTAAGTTCGGGATCGACGCGATTCCCACGGTATGCACGCCCCGATTTTGTTTTAAGGACAGGCAATTTTTCCGATATACATCAGCTTTCCATCTTCCACTTGCCAGATGCGGATTTCGACTCCGTCCGTAGCTGCCAGGTGTGATCCATCGGGTGAAAAGAACAACTCCCACACAGGCGCTTGCATCTGACCGAGCGTGTTTTCCACCCGGGTGCCGTCTGGGGAGGCCAGGATAATCGGATTACCAGCGTCGACATCTGAATAAGCCAGGAATCTCCCATCTGGCGAGAACGCGACTGCCATACTATTCTTGACCTCATCCCACACCAGCTCGCCGTCCGAGACCAGCCACAGGTAAATGCCGGTAGCCAGGTCGGCTGCCAGGTACTCTCCATCGGGAGAAAAAACAGCATCCGAGGTATCATAACCGCCTGTTGAGCCGAACTCTGCCACCTGTTCACCACTCGCTGTATCCCAAAGCAGCAGCGGTCCATCGAAGGGGATCGTCGCCAGACGGCTTCCATCCGGGGAGATACCCAGACCGAGCACTTCCCCTCCTGCTTCCACAGATGAAACCAGGTTGCCCTGCATATCCCATACCCGGACCACGCCGTCATGCGAGGCCGAGTAAAGCCGGTCGCCCGCCGGTGAAAAGCGCAGGTCGTACACATAGTCCGGGTGCCCGGTCAGTGTCGCCACGCGCTGCTGGTCAGACACCCGAATCAGCTGGATACTGCCGTCTTCCAACGACCAGGCCAGGGTCTGCCCGTCCGGCGCGACAGCAGCCGCATACATGTTTTGGGGAGATTTAAAGAAGCTATCTTCTTCCAGAGTCGCCAGGTTAAATACCTGCACGCCCGATCTGGTCCTGACCAACAGCCTGTCATTGTCAGGCATGAATGCAAACGGCAGGATTTCCACCGGGGTGAAACACTGCGGCGAATCCCCCGGAAGTTCAGCCTGGCTGGTCGGGGAGGGCTCGAAGGTGGGAGTGGCGGAAGGCAGCGGTGAGGGTGGAGCTGTGTCAGCCGGGACATTGGTTTCAAGGGCGATTGGAGGGACAGGTGTATCGGTTACAACTGCCAGAGACGCGGGCTGGCAAGCAGTGAAGGCCAGAATGCCTCCTATGCCAAGCATGATCATAAAGATTCGATTAAACATCACAAAAGCTCCTTAACGCGCCTGATCCGCCAGCTCCCACCAGGCGATGGTGCCAAGCATCCCCGCTACACCGGTCAGGATCACGCTGGCAAAGCTGAACCACTCCAGATGAGCCAGCTCCGCTCCCACCATACCGGTATACAAAGCCGGCACCGACCAGGGGAAATATTCGCCATACCCGGTGACAATGATGATCTGGGACAGCGCCATCGCCAGGATCAGAAACCCCACCGGAGCCAGGTAGCCATGCCCGGCGCTGGCTGCCAGAGCCAGCGGCAGGACAAGCAGGAGGCTCATCCCGGCGGCAACCGCCATCGTCAGGCCGCCCTGCCAGATGGTCGCGGCCGGGACAGGCGGCAGGGCGATGGCTGCGCCAACCCCCAGGCCGACCAAGAAGGTAATAGTTATCAGCGTTGCCGCCCACAGCATGACCAAGATAAACTTAGCCAGGACGA
>JAGDMX010000016.1 GCA_017860725.1 Chloroflexota bacterium
TCGTCTGGCGCTGCACAAAAGCCAAACGGTCAGGTCCAGCGATTTGGATCAGGCTTCCGCCTGGATGAAGGAAACAGGATGCCTGCTGGATGGCAGTTTGATAGCCAGGAAATGATTCTATATTCATAGGACAGGTGCTTGATTAACCACATGGGGGTTTGTTGGCATGCTGCCAGCAAACTCCCAATTCTTATCGCTAACGACTCAGCAGCCTAAGATTAGTTGTAGATCATGGGCACCGGGGTACCGCTTGTTTTCGGGAAGGGCGGCGGGAAGATGGCTTCGAACTCGTCCCGCGACATGGTCTCGATTTCAAGCAGCCGCTTGGCCACTGCATCCAGCTTGTCGCGGTACTCGGTCAGGATCTGACGCGATTTATCATAGGCTTCGTTGACCAGCCGGCGGACTTCCCGGTCGATCTGTTCTGCGACCGACTCGGAATAATCACGCTGCTCGGAAATTTCCCGTCCCAGGAAGATTAGCTCTTCCTTCTGACCGTAGACCATTGGGCCGAGGGCATCGCTCATCCCCAGGCGGGTCACCATGGCGCGTGCCATGCGGGTGACACGCTCCAGGTCGTTGGAAGCGCCGGAGGTGATGTCGTCGAAGACCAGCTCCTCGGCGGCGCGACCGCCTAGCAACCCGACCATATCGGAGAAAAGCTTGTTTTTCGCCATCAACATGCGGTCATCTTCCGGTAATGCCAGGGTATAACCACCGGCCATACCGCGGGCGATGATCGAGACTTTGATCACCGGGTCTGCCAGCGGCAGGGCGTTCATCACCACGGCATGCCCGGCTTCATGATATGCCACGATGCGCTTTTCTTCCTCGCTGATCAGGCGGCTCTTACGCTCCGGCCCAGCAATGACACGCTCGATGGCTTCCTCCAGCTCAGGCTGGCCAATGACTTTCTTATTGCGCCGGGCTGCCAGGATGGCGGCTTCATTGACCAGGTTCTCCAGGTCGGCGCCGACGAAGCCAGGTGTAGAGCGCGCCAGGATCATCAGGTCGACATCCGGTGATAGTGGCTTGCCACGACTGTGGACTTTCAAAATCTGCTCGCGACCGCGCATGTCGGGGCGATCCAGCACCACCCGTCGGTCGAAGCGTCCCGGGCGCATCAATGCAGGATCCAGGATATCGGGGCGGTTGGTGGCTGCCATGATAATGACGTTGGTATCGGTGTCAAAGCCATCCATCTCGACCAGCATCTGGTTGAGGGTCTGCTCGCGCTCGTCATGGCTGCCGCCCAGACCGGCACCGCGCTGCCGCCCTACGGCATCAATTTCGTCCACAAAGACGATGCAGGGCGAGTGGCGTTTGGCCTGGTCAAACAGGTCTCGCACCCGGCTGGCACCTACACCGACAAACATTTCAACGAACTCGGAGCCTGAAATGGAAAAGAATGGCACACCCGCTTCACCGGAAACAGCTTTAGCCAACAGGGTTTTACCTGTGCCCGGCGGCCCAACCAGCAAAACGCCTTTCGGAATGCGAGCGCCCAGGGTGATA
Source organism: Chloroflexota bacterium (assembly GCA_017860725.1). GTDB lineage: Bacteria > Chloroflexota > Anaerolineae > Anaerolineales > UBA4823 > CTSoil-045. Next base: position 1,516 of record JAGDMX010000016.1, read on the forward strand.
AACTTTTCAGGCTCGCGCAGGAACTCTACCACTTCTTTGAGCTCTTCTTTGGCTTCCTCCACCCCAGCAACATCTACGAAAGTCACGGTAGGCTGATCGCCAGTGAACATACGTGCCCGAGATTTGCCGAAGGACATAGCGGCATTGTTGCTGCCCTGCGCCTGGCGGAAGACAAACCAAAAGACCCCGCCCAGGATCAGGAAGGGCAGAATGTAGCCAATCGCGGTAATCAATCCCATCCATGCGTTCGGCGGACGGATTTCAATTTTGATATTATCAGGTGAAAGCTGCTCGGTGGTTACACCGTAAGCCTGGAGCTGATCAACCAGCGACGAGGTGGACTCAATATGGGAAGTGGCTTCTGTGCCATCCTGATACACCACCGTCAGGCGGGTATCATCTTCCTTCAAGCGGGCGACTTCGCCCTGTTGGATATCGGCTGCGACCTGGTTGATCGGCAAAGCTTCTGTAGTGGTAGAGCTTTGCTGCAAATTAAAAACCACGATCGAGATGATCGCAATGATCAACAGCACGTAGATAATCGAAGAACGGTTACGCGTCGGATTCACATTACCTCCAAAATCAAAACAGCCATTTTTGGCAAGTAAAATTATACCAATCTATGGATACGGTGGGGGAACAGTTGTACAGAAATAAGAATTTCTAACAACCTTCTAACATAATTTAACAATTCCAGGTATGCTAGGGATTATTTCTGCCCCACATCCAGGCGTCGATGCGTCGCAGCAGGCGCAAGATGAACGAGCGGATGCGGGCATATAATCGCAGTCTGGCCGGGCGCAGCTTGCGCACCCCAGGGAAGGGGCCGCTCCATTCAACGACAGCCGCACCCCAGGTTAAACCGGCGCCAAAGCCAACCATGACAATATTGTCACCAGGTTTGAGACGCCCCGCAGTAAATGCTTCACAGGTTGCAATCGGTATAGAGGCGGTTGAGGTGTTACCATAGCGATCCAGGTTGATAAAGCACCGCTCGGGAGGGATTTCCAAGTTTTTCAGAGCAGTTTCGATGATGCGCTGGTTGGCCTGGTGGGGGATGACTAACTGGATGTCTTCCAGGCGTAGCCCAGCCTTGGCTACAGCTTCCTGGGTCGACTGGCTCATCACTCGCGTCGCAAAACGAAAAACTTCCCTCCCGTTCATCTGCACGTAGTGCAGCCCCTGGGTGACAGTGTCGATTGTGGTCGGGAAGCGACTGCCGCCTCCGGGCAAAGTCAGCAGGTCGCTTCCCGAGCCATCGGAGCGCATTACCGCGGATAGCACCCCGGCGCGTTCCTCGGCTGCCTGCAAGACAAATGCACCAGCGCCATCTCCAAACAGGATACAGGTGTTGCGATCTTTCCAATCTACCAGCCGCGAGAGGGTCTCGGCGCCGATCACCAGTGCAGTGTGCACCGATCCGCTGCTGATGGCCTGAGTTGCCATATTCAGGCCGTAGATGAAACCGCTGCAGGCTGCCAGCAAGTCGAATGCCCCTGCTTTTGTGGCACCAATGCGATCCTGCACCAGACAAGCCGTTGCGGGAAAGATGTGCTCGGGTGAAGAAGTGGCGACGATGATCAAATCCAGATCGGCCGGTTTCAGCCGGGCGATGCGTAAGGCTTCCAGGGAGGCCTCTACTGCCAGAGATGCAGTGGTCTGTTCTGGATCAGCGATGTGGCGCTCGCGAATCCCAGTACGGCTGAAAATCCATTCATCACTTGTCTCGACCATCAGTGAGAGTTCGGCATTGGTCAGCACCCGCTCGGGTACTGCCATCCCCCAACCAGTAATGTGCGCATAAGGACTCATTGGAGAGATTCCGGTGAAACTTAAGATCCGTTGTTACCGTTCTCTTCGTAGCGGCTGAAGAGAATTGCGGCGTTGTGCCCACCAAATCCGAAGGAGTTGGACATCAGGTTGCGAATATGGGCCGGGCGTGGAGCATTGGGGACATAGTCCAGGTCGCAATCCGGATCGGGCGTTTCATAGTTAATGGTTGGGGGCAAGATCTGCTCCTGTATGGTCTGGACGCAGATCACTCCTTCGAGCGCTCCAGCCGCACCCAACAAGTGCCCGGTCATCGACTTGGTCGATGAGATTGGAATGCTGTAAGCTTGCTCTCCGAACACGGTTTTAATGGCACTGGTCTCGCTTTTATCATTCAGAAATGTGCTTGTGCCATGGGCATTGATGTAATCGATTTGATTGAGGTTTAGCCCGGCGTCAGTCAAGGCCATACGCATGCAGGCGGCTGCACCCGCGCCGTTTTCGGCGGGGGCAGAGATGTGGTAGGCATCATTGGTGGCTCCATAACCCCTAAATTCCGCCAGGATGTGTGCCTGCCGGTTGAGAGCATGTTCCAGGGACTCCAGTACCAACACAGCAGAACCCTCGCCCATGACGAAACCGTCGCGATCTTTGTCAAACGGGCGGGAGGCACGCTGGGGATCGGAATTGCGGGTCGAGAGGGCTCCCATGACGTTCATCCCGGCAAAAGCAATCGGAACAATAGCCGCCTCAGCGCCACCAGCCAAGATTACATCGGCCATCCCGCGCTGGATCATTTTGGCGGCTTCACCGATAGAGTTGGTGCCGGTAGCACAAGCAGTCACTACCGCCATATTAGGTCCCCGCAATCCCAGGTGGATTGCCACCATCCCGGGACCTGTATCGGCCAGCATCATCGGGATCAGGAATGGGCTGACCCGGCTCGGACCGCGGTCTGCCAGCAACAGGGTCTGTTCGTAAAGCGTCCCTAAGCCGCCAATGCCAGAACCGATGACCACACCGATGCGATCGCGATTGCTGTCATTAATCTCCAGGCCTGCATTTTCTACAGCCTGCGTCGAAGAAGCCACGGCAAATTGAGAAAAGCGATCCATACGACGAGCTTCTCGACTGCCGAAAAGCGCAGCACCGTCAAAACCTTTGACCTCTGCAGCAAATTTGGTCTTGTACTCCAGGGTGTCAAAGTGTGTAATCGGCGCGGCGCCGGATTTTCCCGCCATCAAGCCATCCCATAAATCCGCTACCGTATTCCCTAACGGGCTGATACATCCCATGCCGGTTACTACCACCCGGTTCGACATACATGCCTCCAATAAGGTTGGATTTTCCTGTGCGTGCAGTGTGCAGCCAAGCGTATCATAGATGTTTGCTCATATATTAGACCACAAAAGGTCAATATAATGGCTTAGATATTAAACACCACATTACGGTCCAGGAGGCGGATTATTACGAAGATTAATGCTCAGGGAGATTAAACAAAATACGGGAGCTCAGTTCACCGGGGAGTCTGGAGCTTGAAGTGCTTTTTCTGGAAGAATGGCTGCCAATGTCTGCATGACTTGCTTTAGATGCAGCCGGTCATGGCTGGCGGTGATTCCGACCAGCTCTTCCAGTGTTGTTGGTCCAAAGATGGCATGCCGCGCCAAGCGACTCCATGCTTCGGGGGGTAGGCTTTCTAAACGATCGAGCATCTCGAGGCGAGAAGCGGTGAAGCGCCTCAATGCTGCTGGACCGTCCTGTTCATGGTAATTGCGTTCAACTGCCCAGGCATCTGTATCCATTCCGGGCATGAAGGGGTTTACTTGCTCAAGTAATTGCTGCAGCCGAGGTAGATTGACCTGTGCCTCCACATCGCGAAGATGACAGACGATTTCGTTCAGACACCACTCGTCCTTCTCGGGGTGCTGATTCCAGGTAGAGAGAGCCAGACCGCGACACAGGCTGTCCAGTGCAGCCGGCGTAGCGCGCAAGATCGCCAGCATGGCATCCGGCGTGGCGAAGTCGGGCTGCAAATCCTGCTGTTGCACTCTGTCAATCCAAGGTATTAGATCTCCCAGTTCTCCGGCTGCTGTTGATACAATGGAGCCCGTTTGCCGGCCATTTGGGATGATCCAATAGGTTGCCAGGCCCATTTTAGCAGCAGTGGCAATATCCCTCTCCGGATTATCGCCCACCATGAGTATCGGCCCGTCCGGCCAACCCAGGCTAGCTAACAGCTCGGCATAGTATGCTGGCTCCGACTTGGAGAAATGGACAGTATTGTAGGATGGGACTAACTTGAAGGCATATTTCTCAACCGGTAAATTTGCCCAGGCAAGACGCTGCTCGATAGCCGAACGAGGAAAGAGCGGATCCGTAGCAATTACAAGATCATAACCGCGCTCCAAGGCTTGCTCTACCACCTGCCGAGCGGCTGGGTTAGATCTAGTCAAGCCGCGCAGCGAGGGAAATACTTCTGCGTAGAAATGCTCGGCCAGGCGTTCAAATTCTGCTGGCTGCAGCCCGCTTGTCGGGTAGAACGTCTCCTCAAAAACCTCCCGTAATGTACAGTCCGGGAGGCGGTTTTTAACCATGCGTTCGGTGCCTGCCAGCAGCGCCTGGATAAACCGATTGGACGGGATTGCATGCTCCATAAAACGGGCAAACGCCTGCAGGTACGCCGGCAGAAAATCATCAATATTATTGACCAGGAGGGTATCGTCCAGGTCAAGTAGCAGAGTCAGGTTCACCGTTATTCTCCGCCAAACTCAGGCGGTAGAGGATGGCATTCGCCGCAGCCGATATTGGGGTCAAACCCGCTACGTTGGTTTTTGAGGCAGTAGGGTTTAACCTGGACTCCCTGTTTAATAAAGGGAAAAGGGCGCACCAAAGATGGCACCAGGATTAAGTGCTCGCAGGCATTATTCATCAGGATTTCGGGAACCGGGCAGGTGCTGCATAGCTCCGCTTTCCAGGCTAAGGGCGGAGATGCATCTTGGAGCAAGCGGCATTCTTCAATCCCTCGGCCCCGATGATAGTTGCCGTAAAAAAAGCGGCATTCTTTCCCGGCAGGTGTGCGCATGCTGTGGCTCAGGCGCGTGTGACGTACGCGCCGGTGCTGGTGTTGACCCGAATCACATCGCCAACTTCAACAAAGTTTGGCACCTGCACCTGCAAGCCCGTTTCGGTGGTCACTTTTTTGGTTACACCGGTGGCGGTATCACCGCGCACAGCGACATCGGCCTGGGTCACTTCCAGATCGACCGTCAAGGGCAGCTCGATATCAAGCGGCTTACCCTGATAAAAGGTCAGCTTGACTTCCAGGTTTTCCTTAAGGTAGCCGGCCATATCGCCGATCATCTCCGCGGTGATGGCAGGTTGTTCGTAGGTATCCAGATCCATAAAGTGATAAAACTGGCCATCGGTATATAGGTATTGCACATTATGGTAATCCAGGCTGATATCCTGGACACGGTCACCGGATTGGAAGGTCATTTCCAGCGTAGTGCCCGTACGCAGGTTAAGGGTCCTCACCCGGATGGTAGCATTACCGCGCCCGGGTTTATGATGCTGGTAGTCCAGTACTTTGTATAGGTTACCATCCATCTCAAAATTTACACCCTTGCGCAAGTTATTTACGTCGATCATACAAACCTCACTCGAATAAACTCTTACCACATACGCTGATGTGGAGAGGAATGATTTCGCCTCCGGGGTAAACGGCTCTTATCCCGTTCAGCATCCTGGAATGCGAAGAGATTATAGCCGTTTGAGAAATTCATGGCAAGGGCAAAATTCGGGCGGATATGGTAAACTTAAAGGCTGTGTTTGCAAATCATTTGAAAGGCATTTCGTTGAAAATCGCGCGTTTGTTTTTATTGCTATCGCTATTGAGTTGGTTGTTCTACACCCCGACAGGATTGGCTCAGCAAGGTCAGCAACAAGGACCAGTATATATTGTCCAGGAGGGGGATACGCTTTGGGAAATTGCTTCCAGGTTTCGTGTATCGGTGGAAGATCTACAATTAGCCAACAATATCACCAATGCCAATCAACTGGCGGTTGGCGATCAATTGGTGATTCCTGGCCTGGATGGCGTGGAGGGGGTATTGACCACTCGCCAGCTTGGCTACGGGGAGAACCTGCTCAGCTTGACCCGTAACTATGATATCCATGTAGAGACCCTGGTGCGATTGAATCGCCTGATCAGCCCGGCTGAGCTGTACAGCAATTCAGTATTGATCCTACCGGATGCTAGCCAAACGATCAGCAACACCCAGCGAACGCTACTAGCGCCAGGCCAATCGCTCTTGGAGCTGGCGGCGCTTCATAGAACTAATCCCTGGACGATCGTAAATACCAACGACCTGCCGGCTACCTGGGGAGCGCTGCCCGGTGATGTGCTGCTGACCAACTCCCTGCAGGGTAGCGAGAATGGTTCTGCTGCGCCGGGTGCATTGCCTTCTGAGATCCGCGAAGTGCAGTTAAATCCAGGCCGTCTGCAGCAGGGTAAGGCAGCGGTTCTTACGATCGTTTCAAGGGATGAATTGCAACTCGAAGGCAGTTTCATGGATCACGATCTGCACTTCTTCCCCGATGGCAATGGGCAGTATATCGCCTTGCAAGGTGTGCATGCACTGGCTGAACCTGGTATCTACCCACTTGACCTGCAAATCACGCTGGAAGGTGAAATGCCGTTCGAGTTTTCACAGATGGTACGGGTGGCCGCGGTAGATTACCCTTATGATGAGCCGTTAAATGTGAACCCGACAACGATTGACCCGGCGGTCACAAAACCGGAAGATGCCCAGTGGGCGGAGTTGACGGCACCAGCTTCTCCAGAACGGTATTGGAGCGGTATCTTTTCGATCCCCTCGCCGTTCTCGCGAGAATATTGCCTGGAGACCGGTGAGTGCTGGTCCTCGCGCTACGGCAATCGGCGCTCTTATAATGGCAGCCCATATAACTTTTTTCACACGGGATTAGATATTGTTGGAAAAACAGGCACCGAAATCTACGCTGCCGCCCCCGGAGTAGTGGTATTTGCTGGTCCGTTGACTGTGCGTGGCAATGCGACAGTCATTGATCATGGATGGGGAGTTTATACTGCTTATATGCACCAGTCAGAAATCCTGGTAACGCAGGGTGATCGGGTAGAAGCCGGTCAGTTAATCGGCCTGATTGGAGACACAGGCCGGGTGGAAGGTCCGCACCTGCACTGGGAAGTCTGGGCAGGTGGAGTTCAGGTGGATCCACTGGATTGGTTGACAGAAGAGTTCCCTTAGGACTGAGTTGGCTGGTAAAGTTATTCGGGATTACCGGAGCTCTCTTCCGGTGATTCCTCCTCATCGTCTTCAGATTGGAGCTCGTTTTCAATCTCAGATAATAATTGGCGCGCCGTTTCCAAGTCTGAGGCCTTGACGTAGATCTCCACTTCACCCAACATTCCAAAATTCACAGGGTATACGGATTTTCCAACTGCCTCCTGATATAGCTGAACATCTATGTCTTGCGCCTCGAAAAGGCCCTTCAGGATCTCGGCGTTAATCGAGCCACTAATCGTGATCAGGTGTACCCAGTCTGCTGTGGTCATAGAACCGCCTGTCTGTTGTGTTGGCTGCTGCAATTGTGCTAATCTTCTCATATAGAGTATAATATTACCCGGCAAATTTGGCAAATCTAATAGCCGTTTTGTCGGAGAAATCACAAAAATTGTCATGAGGAATTATATGGTAGCCGTAGCTTTTACGCTCGGAGAGTATTATTGGGATGACTTCGAGTTGCAGAATGAAGATCTTGAATTTATTTACAATTATTTATTAGAACTGGAAACCCCGCAATCCACCACGAATTTGGTCGCGGCTCTGGTTGCCGAGCGAATTCGCCGCGAGAAGCAGTCCTTTGAGCACAAACGCGTCTCGGGTGGAGATATCTTTCAGCCGAAGAACAGCTATACTGCCGGGCAAAGCCTGATATTTCCTGCCTTTAACTGGCAGCGTGGCGAAGTACTCGGCACTCGTCCTGGGAAGAATCCGGATCTGGGTGAGTTCCAGGTGATCCAGGTGGCATTTGAAAACGGCGATCAGCACCAGCTTGCAGCGCATCTGGAGAACCATCGTCTGAATGAGCCACTCCAGGTTGCCGCTGATGATCCAGCTTCGACAGTTTCATGGGTGCTGGAGAATTACGCAGATGTACTGGCCGAAAGCTTGGTGCAAGATTTGCAAACAAATCCGGATTTTGTCCAAATTGCCGGCAATTGGTTTCCACGAGCTTTGTTGGTCGATGTGCACGAAGGACATATGAACCTGGCAGATGCGATCCTGGATATGGCAGGCGGTGGTCCACTGCCTACCTCCGCTCTCCTGGATCAGATTGGCCTGACCGCTAACGGCAATCCTAAACTGCTGGAGTTTTCGGTGGACCATGCCTTACAAGAGGACCGTCGCTTTGATGAAGTTGGTCCGGCAGGCGAAATTCTGTGGTATTTGCACCGTTTGGAGCCGGCGGAGGTTTTAGAGCCACCCCTGTATTTGCGTTATTCGGGGATTGAGTATGATCGTTCAGCTCTCACTAAAGATATGCTCGCCCTTGAGAAAGCACTGGATGACGAGCTTTCCCCCATCGGTGAAAAATATTCAAATCTGAATGAAGTCGAAGTGTCTCTGATTTACCCGCACCTGCGGGCGGGTACCTTGCCTCTCTCGGCACGCGTGCGCCACCTTTTTCCAACTGCATACGAGGCACCGCGCATCCGGTTTATGTTGGTTGATGGCGACACCGGAGAAAAATTTCCCGGCTGGGTGGTGCGAGAAAAGCGTTATGTATTCGGACTGAAGAGCTGGTATACAGGCCGTGGGGTTATCCCGGGCAGCGTGATTCGTGTGCGCCGCGGGCAGCTACCTGGAGAAGTGATCATCAAAACGGACGGTAGGCGGTCCAGCCGTGAGTGGATCCGAACGGTGCTGGTCGGCTCAGATGGTGGTATCGTGTATGCGATGCTTAAGCAGCTAGTTTCAACTTCTTTCGATGAGCGAATGGCGATCGCCGTTCCGGATGCAGAAGCCATGGATGTAATTTGGGCGCGGCCTTATAAGGAGCAATCTCCTTTTGAGCAGGTGGTGACCAACACCTTACGTGAGCTTGCGAAATTAAATCCGCAGAGCCATGTCCATGCCAGTGAGCTCTATGCAGCGGTGAATATTGTCCGGCGCTGCCCGCCGGCCCCAATTCTGGCGCTTTTGGCTTCCTCTCCTTGGTTTGTGCACGTTGGCGATTTGCACTATCGTTACAGCAGCACCGATATCGATTAGGATTCATGGCTGCAATTGGAGAAACCTGTGACGCAAACCCTGCACTCAAGTCTCGTAAAACCAACCTTGCAAACGCCCTTCCACATTGATTTTGATTGGTGGCAAAAGAATGAACGAGACTGGCGTGTTTATCTTCACAGCTACCTGTGCCCGGAACACAAGGTTTTATTCGCTGATTGGGAGTTTGCCGAAGAAGTGGATTGGGTAGACCCTGAAACTGCAGAAGTGCACAGCGTGGACGGCCTGCAACATGTATTAATGACGCATTGTGCCAGGCAGGAGGGTTTCATCACCCAACAAACTGCCCTGGTTGACTCAATGTTCCGGATGTTTCTGGCGAACGGGAACACATCGCTCACACCGATTGAGATGGCTGAACACCTGGGCAGACAGCCGATTATTATCTTGAAAACGCTGTCGGGTGGGCGTGTCTACAAAGGCTTGCGCCCCTGCCTGGGGTAAAGCCCGGATATTGATCAGCCCCCGTAGCTCAATGGATAGAGCAGTAGCCTTCTAAGCTATTGGTTGTGGGTTCGAATCCCGCCGGGGGCGCCTGATGGGATTGGATGTCCTGATGCCTGCAAATACATTATCCTGGCATGTTCCAAGTAACCCGATTTGGCGACCGCCGACCGATGTCTTTGAAACTGAAGAGGCGGTAATTGTGCGAGTGGAAGTAGCGGGTATGCGTGAGCAGGACTTTACCATCGCATTGGAAGAGCGCCTGCTGACGATCCGCGGTAATCGTACTGACATTTTGGAGCGGCGCGCCTATCACCAGATGGAAATTCGTTTTGGCGAATTCGGTATGCAAATCGAGCTGCCCGTGGCGGTGGTCGCTGACCAAATCCAGGCGGCCTACCAGGATGGATTTCTAAAGGTTATCCTGCCAAAGGCTCGTCCTCGAAATATTAAGATTGTAGAACGGTGAAGCATCTATGCCCGCATCGCGTTGGAACTCTAGCATTATAGAAATGCTACAATGGCTGCAAGAAGAAAATGAATTTGATTGGGATGATTGGTTGTTCCGGCCAATCACCACCAAAGTTGGTTTTGATGGTACAGGGCAGGAGGGAACTACCCCCGGGGAACAAGAGTCGATCGATGAAGGTCAAATCCCGCCTGTATTGCCAATCCTGCCACTCCGTGGATTGGTGGTGTACCCTCAAACGGTTGTACCACTGACGATTGGGCAGGCGCGTTCCATCCGGCTGGTGGATGACGTGATGGCTGCCGATGAGCGTTTTATTGGACTGGTTGCCTCACGCAACCCGGACCTGGAAGTGCCTGGACCGAATGATTTGTTCGCCTGGGGGACTGTGGCGATAGTTCACCGCCTGTTCCGTGCTCCGGATGGTACGATCCGTCTGGTGGTGCAAGGACTGGCGCGCTTCCGCCTGGGCGACTTCTTACAGGAAGAGCCATTTCTGAAAGCTCATATACACATGGAACCGGAGGTCGTCGAAGAAGGGCTGGAAGTCGAAGCCCTAGCACGCAACACGCGCGATCAATTTGAGCATATTGCTGAGATGATCCCCTCTATCCCGCGCGAGCTGGTATCTACCGTGGCTTCAATGGAAGATCCGCTGCAAACGGTATATACGATCGCTAACTTCCAGCGCATGGATTTGCAGGATGCCCAAGAGCTGCTGGAATTACCGAGCGCCTCTCAAAAGCTGCATAAACTAGTCAATATCCTGGTGCACGAAGCCGAGGTACTGGAGATTGGGCAGAAAATCCAGAACGAAGCCCGCTCGGAAATTGAGAAGGTACAGCGTGAGTATTTTCTGCGCGAGCAGCTCAAGGCGATTCAACGCGAGCTCGGTGAGGCGGATGAGCAGGCGGTTGAGATCGAGGAATTCCGTAAGAAGATCGAGGTCGCTAATATGCCGGAGGAGGCTGGGAAACAGGCACGCCGGGAGCTGGACCGGTTGAGCCGGCTGCCGACCGCCGCAGCGGAGTACGGGGTCATCCGAACATACCTGGATTGGCTGGTCTCCCTACCCTGGTCGGTACAATCTCTGGATAACCTGGATATCGCCCATGCCCGCCAGGTATTGGATCAGGATCACTACGGCCTGGAGGATGTCAAAGAACGCATTCTGGAGTTCCTGGCGGTGCGCAAGCTGCGCCAGGAGCGCGCGGCAGAGCTGGCCCAGGCTCCGGTGGATGAGATTCACCGCATTCGGGAGGGTGTAATTCTGTGCTTTGTTGGCCCGCCAGGCGTGGGCAAAACCTCCCTAGGGCGCTCGATTGCCCGTGCGATGGGGCGTAAATTTGTTCGTATCTCACTGGGGGGCATGCGGGACGAGGCTGAAATCCGCGGCCACCGTCGCACCTATATTGGCGCCATGCCAGGCCGCATTCTGCAAGCGTTGCGGCGGGTGGAGTCACGCAACCCGGTTTATATGCTGGACGAGGTGGATAAGCTGGTATTCGATTTCCACGGCGACCCGGCCTCAGCCTTGCTCGAGGTGCTCGATCCGGAGCAAAATAACGAGTTCCGCGATCACTACCTGGAGGTCAGTTTTGACCTGTCACCAGTGATGTTCATAACAACGGCCAATCTGCTGGAGCCTATTCCGGGACCGCTGCGGGACCGCATGGAAATTATTGAGCTAGCAGGATACACCGAGGGCGAAAAAGTGGCGATCGCCCAGGGATACCTGATCCCGCGCCAGCTCCAGGAGAACGGCCTGCGCCCGGAGGAGGTCACCTTTACTGCGCAAGCAATACGCAAAATCATTCGCTCATACACCCGTGAAGCCGGGGTGCGCAACCTGGAGCGCGAGATTGGCGCCGTTTGCCGTAAAGTCGTGACACAGATCGCCGAAGGGAAAACCGCCACTGTCGAAATCGATGCCGGTAAGGTGCAGGAGTTAATTGGGCGCCCGCATTTCTTTGCCGATGAGGAAATCGCCAAGCGAACATCGGTGCCGGGTGTAGCGACCGGGCTGGCGGTAACTCAAGTGGGTGGGGATATCCTGTTTATTGAAGCCACGCGCATGCCTGGTAACAAGGGCTTTCAGATTACCGGCTCGGTTGGTAACGTGATGCAGGAGTCGGCGCGGGCGGCGCTTTCTTATGTGCGAGCCAAAGCTGAGCAGCTTGGCCTGGATCCCGACTTTTTTGATAAATCGGATATTCACCTGCATATCCCGGCAGGAGCGCAGCCGAAGGACGGACCTTCCGCTGGAGTAACGATGGCGACTGCACTAGTCTCCCTGGTATCTGGGCGGCTAGTGCGCCATGATATTGGTATGACCGGCGAAGTTACCCTGCGTGGTCAGGTGCTCCCGGTTGGTGGCATCAAGGAAAAGGTCCTGGCGGCTCACCGCTTCGGCTTGAAAAAAGTCATCCTGCCGGAGCGCAACGAAGCCGACCTGGACGATTTGCCGGAAGAGGTCCGCAAGGAAATGGAGTTCGTCTTTGCTGAGACCGTTGATGATGTAATTAATGCGGCACTAGAACCTGCCGGAGAGATTGAGAAGGTGAGTAGTGGCTAAGAAAAAAAGAGCCAATTTTCAATGGTTTGCAATGGATTTGCATATCCATTCGCAAGAATCAAGCGATTATCAACAGCCTGGAGCGAGTATTTTAGAAATTTTGCACCGGGCGGAAGGACGTGGCCTGGACATTATCTCGGTCACGGACCATAACACAGTGCATGGCTACCGCCAGCTCCAGGATGAAATCCAGCAGCTTGAGCTTTTGGAGCGATTGAAACGTGCCCTGCCTGAGGAGCAATCCCGCCTGGCGGAATATCGCCGGCTGATGGAAAAGATTTTACTCCTTCCGGGATTTGAGTTTACTGCGACATTCGGTTTCCATATTCTAGCGATCTTTCCGCCGGACAAGTCACCACGCGAGCTGGAGCACCTGCTGCTTACTTTGAATATCCCTGCCGATCAGCTCGACGATGGGTCCGCTACTGTGGGAGCCACCAGCGATGTTCTGACGGCGTACCGCTTGATCGATGAGGCGGGCGGCTTGGTGATCGCCGCGCATGCCAACTCCAGCAACGGCGTTGCCATGCGGGGTTTCCCCATTGGTGGGCAAACAAAGATTGCCTATACCCAGGATCCTCACCTGCACGCATTGGAGGTCACCGACCTGGAGAACAAGGGTAAAAACAGCACGGCGGCATTTTTTAATGGCACCAAACCCGAATACCCCCGCCATATGCATTGTATTCAGGGCTCTGATGCTCACCGCCTGACGATCGATCCGGCTCGCAAGAAAAACCTAGGGGTGGGTGACCGTGCTACGGATGTCCTGCTGCCGGAGGTTAGCTTCGAGGCGCTCAAAGAGCTTTTCCAAACCAATGATTTTGCGCGTACTCGCCCTCACCGATTTACCGCTGAACCGGCTTACGATTTTATCCGCGCCGCGCAAGAGGAAGGTCCCAATATTATCCAGGACTTTCATGAAAGTGTCTCTGTGCGTGGCGGCCAGCGCTACGCTGTGCTGGCGGATATCTGCGCTCTGGCAAACATGAATGGCGGCACACTTTACCTGGGTTTGAGTGCTGATCCCAAAAAGCCGATTAATGGCATCAGTGACGCCGAGCAGCTGGTCTCCCAGCTCGAGAAAGAAATCAGCAACCGCATCAGCCCGCAGCTGGCATGTACATTAGATGCTCACGAAACAGGTGGAAAAAAGATTGTGCGCGTCCTGGTGCCACGCGGCGAAGATCCTCCGTATGCAGTCGATGATTACAAGATCTACGTACGCTCCGAAGCAGAGACCGACCTGGCAGTACGGGACGAGATCGTCAGCCTGGTGCTGCGCAATCCCCCACGCCAGGTAGTCGAACAGGCACCGGCTGCACAGGTTGAAACCAAAGCCTTGCCGCAGCTGCCCACTACCGAAATTGCGCTGGCTGACGGGGCGCCGCGCACTGGGGTGGAAGTTGTCTCGGTCGAGGAACGCAATGGTGGGCGTTATTACACTGTACGTGATCTACGCAATGGTGACGTCGTCAAGAATGTGACCCATACCTCCGCCAGGAGGCTGTGGCATTACGCCATCACCAGCCATGCCCAACTACCGGATGATCTGTCGCAGGTGGATATCCAGTGGCAGGGCGAATTGGGACTGCTGCGCCGTCATAAACAGGGCAAAAGTACCCGCTACGACCTGGTTCAACGCACCCGGGACGGGTATCGCTATTATTTTGGTGTCACCGACGACGGCATTCATGGAGCCTGGCGGCAGCTGGTGGGACAGGAAGATGAGTGACCGGGAGGCGAGCCTGGCGGATTCCTATAAGATCCGTGAGTTCCGCTACCCGGAGGATTATCAGGCGGTAATTGATTTGTGGGAGAATGCCGGTCCGGGCATTCATGTACGTCGCTCGGATCAACCGGAGGAAATCGTCAAGAAGCTCGAACGCGATCCCGATCTTTTTCTGGTAGCCGAATTACAAGGCCGGATGATTGGCAGCGTGGTGGGTGGATTCGATGGACGACGAGGGATGATGTATCATCTGGCGGTGGAGACAGCATATCGCCAGCGAGGAATTGGGCTGGCGTTGATGGACGAGCTGGAACGACGGCTGCGTTCCAAAGGCTGCATCCGCTACTATCTGCTGGTGACGAAGGATAACGAAGCTGCCATCCGATTTTATGAGGCGCATGGCTGGACTCTGATGGACTTGTATACATACGCAAAGGACCTGTAATAATGATACGCGTGGGGATCCTGACGGTCTCGGATCGCTCGGCGCGCGGCGAGCGCCTGGATGCCTCCGGTCCGGCATTGGAGGCGGTTGTATTGCAGCAGGGATGGCAGGTATTGTTTAAGGCTGTCCTTCCAGATGACCTGCTGGCGGTGCGCGACTTGCTGGCTGACTGGGCGGATAGTGATGAATTGGATCTTATCTTGACTACAGGTGGGACCGGATTTGCGCCGCGCGATGTCACCCCAGAGGCCACAAATGCCGTGATTCAACGCCCAGCCCCGGGATTGCCAGAGGCGATGCGCCAGGCGAGCTTGCGGGTTACACCACATGCCATGCTCTCGCGGGCAGCGGCCGGCATCCGTGGCCGGACATTGATCGTCAACCTGCCGGGTAGCCCACAAGGCGCGGTAGAAAACCTGAACACCATCCTGCTGGTGCTGCCCCATGCTGTGCAGTTGTTGCGTTCCGACCCTGGAGCTGAAGCCTCGCACCGGTCGTCAGCCGCACAGTGATCTATGCTATAATCACTTCGAAATCTCCCGCTGGGGCTTTGATGGATCAATTCTTTACCGAACAACGACCTGATCCTGTTTCAAGCGATCAGGAAAGCCATAACACCCGCCGTATATTTGTGGATATGCTGCAAACGCTATTGCTGTCTGCAGCGATCTTTTTAGCTTTAAATTTTATCTCCGCCCGTATACGCATTGAGTCGGTCAGCATGCAGCCAACTCTCTACGAAAATGATTTTGTGCTGGTGAATCGCCTGGCTTATAAAATGGGGCAGCCGGGGCGTGGAGATGTGATCGTCTTCCATTACCCACCAAACCCGGAGCAGGAACCTTATATCAAACGCGTCATCGGCCTGCCCGGGGATACGGTTGAGGTACGTGATGGTCTGGTTTTCGTAAATGGCAATCTGATCCGAGAGCCTTACATAAAAAACGCCCCAGCCTATTCTGGGGTCTGGCAGGTTCCTCAGGATTCGCTGTTTGTATTAGGGGATAACCGCAACAACTCGTCCGACTCGCATGCCTGGGGATTCGTGCCGTTGCAGAATGTGATCGGTACTGCGGAATTTGTATATTTGCCGCCTGCTCACTGGCAGGTGCTCAATCCCAGTCAGGCGCTGGCGGCAGAGCCGCAGCCCTAAAATCTCCAGCTAACTCCCTTGAATAATATGGCGGGCGATGACCAGGCGCTGGATTTCGCTGGTGCCCTCGCCGATGGTCATCAGGCGGGCGTCGCGGTAGATGCGCTCCACCGGATACTCACTGGAATAGCCATACCCCCCGTAAATCTGGATCGCATTGCGGCAGACGCGCTCGGCCATCTCGGTGGCGAACATCTTGGCCATGGCTGCTTCCTTATGGTAGGGACGTCCCTGTTCCTTGAGCCAGGCTGCTTTGTATAACAGCGTCCGGGCGGCTTCGATCTCCGTG
>JAGDMX010000495.1 GCA_017860725.1 Chloroflexota bacterium
TTTGGTGAACATCTCTTTTCTGGCTGAATTCCCGTGAAGCAGGATGAGCGCCGGGCCGCTGCCGTGTTCCCGGTAAGCAAGTTTTGCATCTCTAATGTCAAGGTATTGGCTTAACAGTTTACCCATAGCTCATTCACCTTTTTTCAACCCAACCTCTTCAGGCAGGCGCAAGACCACACGAGTTGGTAAGCCGGAGGAGCTTTCAAGCGCCAGCGAGCCGCCCATGACTGCCATCATAGTGCTGTGCAAGATCAGACCTTGACCCGTGCTGCCGGAATTTACATTAATCGGTCCAGCGCCATTATCTTCAATGATAAGCTCCAGACCCTTTGGCCAGAGAGCGTCGATTGGGTTGGCGTGCCTGGCAGCATTGCGCAGCGCTTCGCGGGCGGCAAAGAAAACCACCTCAGCTGCCAGCGGCTGGATTTCCCGAGCATATTGCTCCACCTCGTCTGGCACGTTCCAGTTCACCGACTCGAAATTACCAGCTAGCTCTCCATCCATGGTTTCCCGTAGTGCTCCAAACAATCCCAACCTGGATACTTCAGGAGCAGTAATCCTGGGCATGGCATGTAGTAAATCTGATATTTGGTGGTGGACAGATGAGATTGTTGAAATCACCGGATCGGATTCGTCTGTGCTGGCCTGGCGATCGCGACTCAGCTCCAACAGAGCGGCATGCAGACGCGGCAGGACATCGTCGTGCAGAATACGGCGGGTCTGTTGGTCCAATATCCTGCTCTCAGCCAGACGCTGGCGTTGTAAGAGCAGCAAGCGCTGCGCCATGGCAGCGATGGCCTGGATGTCCAGCAGCCGTTCGCCGCTGGCTCGGGCAATCTCAATCTCCTCCAGTGAATAGAATCCCTCATCACTTTTTTCTCCCAAAAACAATAATCCGTTCAAGCCGCGCTCGCTCCATAGTGGCGCGACCCATATAGCGCCATCGTAGCGAGCTGGATCAATAGATAATCCCATCATGTGCACGGATGTAAATTGGGAGAGCAAGTCACCCAGGTCAGGTAGGCGGAGTGCGGTTCCGGCAGGGTAGTATAGAGGTGCGCCGCCTAGAGCCGCCAACGTACCCAAAGGTACTAAAGCTGCCCGTCGAGAATTCAATACATCGCGGCATAGGGCGCTAAACGGGGTTGACAGATCTACCTCGGCTTGGGAGGGCGGCGCTGATTTCAGGATGAAATCAAACAGATGCTGGCTGCTGACGAAAGGCCGCAACCGCTGGATGCTGCGCTCGCGTTCTGCAAAAGTCTGCCAGGTGAACAAGGCGTAAGACAGGGCTGCCAGGATCAGGATACCCAGGATGAAATATATGGTAGGAAGTCGCGTGGTAATCCCCCAGGCAGCCAGGCCGCTCAAGGCAGCCGTCAGGAGGATTGTGTCGCGCCACTGGTGTTGAAAACCTCGCCGGGGTAAGACCTTGCCGGTGAAGATCTCATAGGAGATGATCGCCTGGCCGGTAAGCAGTACAGCCGCCATGAGCAAAAAGATCAAGATCAGATCCAAAGCCCCGAGCGTATAGGATTGTGAGTAGATCAAATTGGCGATCGACGGGTGCTGCAGGGCTGCCTGGAGTATCCACACCAGTGCGCCGCTGACGATCAGGGTTACCAGGAATAAAACCAGCGAGGCCGCGATCAACCAGGGTCGCGCCCGGCTGCGCGCCAGGTCGCCCATCACCCGGCCGGATGGCGCCGGGCGAGCCAGGCAGTCCAGAGCCAACCCAATACACAGCACGATATAAACCGGATAAGCTACCAGGATGATGGGGATATTCCCGAAGGCAGGCAGGCGTTCTACCTGGATGGTTGCCTCTTGCGCAAGGCTCGGCAGGGGATTGGCGATGATCAGCAAACCCGTCAAAAACAGCGTGTAAGCCGCGCTAATCCATAACCAGTTGCTTTGCCGGCGATGCAGGCGGCTTTTGCGATCGTCCCAGTAACCGCAGTACCACAGCATGAGCAAGTACCACAGGTAGGGAGCGACTACTATCGGGACCCACACGACATGCCACCAAAAGCGGATATCCTGAATGAAAGATGGAATGCCCTGTCCGAGTATGACCGAGTGACTGAAAAAGAAAGCTGCGCTTGCCAGCAGTCCACTGATAACCAGCCCAACTCCCCAGGTGCGCCGCTCGGCGTTTAACAGCACGGTTAACCCTAGCCACAGCGACAGGATCATATTGAAAATAGAGATCGCCAGGGCAAACCAGTTCAGCAAGGCTGGAGTGTTCATCCGTCTCCCAGCTCAACCCACTCGCCGCGCTCGTCCAAAACATGCGCGATGCCTTGCTCGTTCCAATAGATCAGGCGACCTGCCCTGACAATAATCGCCGCGCGTGTCCGAGCAATTTTATCGTCTGTGTAGTTAACATTTAGTCCCCAGGCAGTGTAGATTTGTCCATTGGTCCGGCTGATCGTCCGCTTATCCCGAAAGCCCATTCGCGCCGCGATCTGCTCATTGGTGAGACCTTGCGCCAGCAAGCGAGCAACAACTTGCTCGTTTGGCTCTAGCAAGGACATGGGATCATTCTCGTCTTTGACTCGTACCTCCTGCAGGCGGGTTTCGATCTCAGGATCGATGAAGCTGCGTCCGGAAACGACATCCTTGAGCAAAGGGAGGATCATCTGGGGCAGCAGGTAGTTGGATTTGCGCACGTAGGCGTAATGGCTGATTACGCCTGAGCGACGGAAGTCACGATAGTACGCATCGTCATCCTGGATGGAATAAAAGACCACCGGGAAGCGCGGGAATTCTTTGCGGATAGCGACCGCCGCCTGGATAATACGACGTGCGCTTTTCCTGGTAGGTCTAATCCGGTTTTTAAGGCCTGGCGCAAGCGTTGGTTATCTTCTACAAGGATGATTGAAACCATGTGCAATATTGAATTGCCGAATCGAGGGCCGGTTGAGTCTCGCAATAAACTTACTACCTGGCAAACATCCTGTCAAGCACTCAAGTGCAGCAATCTCAGGTTTCAGGGCGTGGAATTTTTCCGGTCGTCCGCCTAAAATGGTCAATAGTTTGTGGCGTCACCGCGAGCGATTTGTGCGAAGCAGTCTTATGTCAACCGGGGATTGCTTCAGCCAGCAAAAAGCGCTGGCTTCGCAATGACTGAAAAAGGAGTCTATCGCATGAGAGTAAAAATGATCTTGCCGGCTTTGACAGAAGCTAAGAGCCCCTTTTGGAGACCGATCAAGTACTCGCTTTTTCCGCCCCTTGGTCTGGCGACCCTGGCAGGTTATCTGTGCTCCGAAGACGAAGTTGTAATTCAGGATGAGCATGTCGAAAGACTGGATTTGGATGACACGCCCGACCTGGTAGTTATCCAGCTCTATATCACCAATGCATATAGAGCGTATGCGCTGGCTGATTATTATAGAAGAAAAGGGGCATATGTCTGTCTGGGCGGATTACACGTCACTTCACTTCCCGAGGAGGCCGCTCAGCACGCAGATACAATCTTCATCGGGCCGGGAGAAGACACCTGGCCGGCATTCCTGGACGATTACAAGGACCGCTGTCCGAAGAAAGCTTACATATCCAAGATTCGGACGTTGGTCGGAATGCCGCCCATTCGACGAGATCTGATTAATCGGCGATTATACCTGGTGCCGAATTCAATCGTCGTTTCACGCGGCTGCCCACATGCCTGCGATTTCTGTTATAAAGAATCTTTTTTCCGAGGCGGAAGGTCCTTCTATACGCAGACCGTCGATGCAGCACTGGTCGAGATCGATCGCCTGCCAGGACGGCATTTATACTTCTTGGACGATCACTTGTTTGGCAATCCGCATTTCGCGGGAGCACTTTTTGAAGCCATGCTCGGCATGGGTCGTGTATGGCAGGCAGCCGGGACGGTGCAGGCAGTACTTCAGCCCGGCTTGCTCGAGAAAGCCGCCGCCTGTGGCCTGCGCAGCCTTTTCGTCGGTTTCGAGACGCTCAGCCCGGATAACTTAAGGGCGCACGGCAAAAAGCAAAACTTGAATCGGGATTACAGTGCGGCTATCCATCGCTTGCACGATCTTGGGGTCATGGTAAACGCCAGCTTCGTATTCGGCATGGATGATGACGATGAAAGTGTTTTTGCTCGTACGGTTGAATGGGCCATCCAACAGGGAGTAGAAACGGCAACTTTCCACATTCTCACTCCTTACCCGGGGACAAATCTGCACGCCAGGATTCAGGCGGAAGGGCGGATAACATCAACGAATTGGGATCTATATGATACAAGGCACGCTGTGTTTCAGCCGGCCAAGATGAGCGCTGAGGCATTGGAAGCTGGTTACTGGCGCGCCTATCACGAGTTTTACCAGTGGAGCTCAATCCTTCAGGGGGTGTCGACAAAACCGGATTGGACCAGCAGGCTACGCCACCTGGCATATGCCGGTGGATGGAAGAAGTTTGAACCGGTATGGGACTGGGTCATTCGCGCCCATCGAGTCAGCAACTTCTTGCCCCTGTTAGAGTCTGTTTTAGAGGGATTTAACAAGCAGGAGGAGCATACTCAGCTGCAGCGATTGCCAGCAGTCGGCTTAGGGCAGCGGGAAACTCTGCAGGAATGAGGATGGATCTAAAATCTACCCTCCAAAATCGGGTTCACGGGCACGCATTCCTCACCTGCTCCTCCAGCGTCTCCGCAAAAGCGTGTTTGCCCGACCCATCGCACGCCGCCCGGAAGAAGTAATACGGCGTCTGCGCCGGGTTTGCTACGGCCTGCAATGCTTCCAGGCTCGGGTTGGCGATCGGACCCGGCGGTAATCCCCAGTTTAAATAGGTGTTGTACGGTGAGTTGAACTGCAGATCATTCGTGCTGAGCGGATTGGTCCACCAGGTATTCTGCTCTGGATTAAACCCAATCGCGTACTGCACGGTTGGATCCGAATCCAGTTTCATGCCAGCCTGCA
>JAGDMX010000115.1 GCA_017860725.1 Chloroflexota bacterium
TCCGTTCGGCAACCTGCTGCGCGGCCTGGGCTACTGCGGCACCCGAGATATAGGTGGTGCTGGAGGCATAAGCGCCTTTGTCAAACGGCGTGAAATCAGTGTCCGATGAATAGACCAGCACATCTTCCAGCGGGACGCCCAACACCTCGGCCGCCATCTGTCCCAGGACGGTATCCGAGCCGGTGCCCAGGTCGGTAGCCCCGATCAGCAGGTTGAACGAGCCGTCATCATTCATTTTAATGCTCGCCCCGCCCATATCCAGATAAGGGATGGCGGTGCCCTGCATTACCAGTGCCACGCCAATGCCACGTTTGCGCCCCGGCTGCCCGGGAACGGCCTGCCATTCCGGGTTGCCATATTTCTGATCCCAACCAATGACGGCCTTGCCCTGCCGGACGCATTCTTCCAGAGCGCAGGTTTCGATCGTCTCGGGGCGCGGCTCGCGGCCTTCGCTCCAGGCGGTGCTGAAGGGATGCAGCTCGCCGGCGCGCAGGGCATTCTTCAGCCGGAACTCCAGCGGATCCAGGTTTAGTTGGCGGGCGATCTTCTCCATGTGGCGCTCGACCGGCCAGTAACCCTGGGGCACACCATAGCCACGGTAAGCCCCGGCGGGTGGATGGTTGGTGTACACAATGTCGGCATAGAAGCGGATGTTAGGCGACAGGCGGTAGGGACCATCGCCCACGTACAGTGCCATAGATTTGTGCCCGGTGTTGCCAGTCACAGTCAGAGCGTGGCAGCCGTAGGCGCCGGTATCGCTCAGAGCGTACATGGCGTTGGCGGTGATTGTACCGTCCTGCTTCACGCCAGTCTTCATGCGGATGCGCATGGGGTGGCGCGAGCGGGCGGCGATGAACTCCTCTTCACGGGTGTATTCGTAGATCACTGGGTGCCCGGTGGCGATGGTCAGGTGGGCAGCGACATCCTCGATCAGCACCTCCTGCTTACCGCCAAATCCGCCGCCGATGCGCGGCTTGATCACCCGGATGCGCTTGACCGGTAGTTGCAGCACTGGCGCCAAAATACGCCGCACGTGGAACGGCACCTGGGTGCTGGTGCGAATCACCAGGCGGTCGTCTTCATCCCAGTAAGTCACCGCCACGTGGGGCTCGATGTGCGCCTGCTGTACCTTGGGGACGGAGTACTCGTCTTCGAAAATATAATCGGCTTCGGAAAAACCTTTTTCGACATTGCCGATATCAATGCGGATGTGGGCTGCCAGGTTGCGGCTCGGGTCGGACTCGGCGAAGTTGACATACTCCGGCTGATCATGCAGGATGGGTGCGTCGGGCTGCATCGCCTGGGCTGGATCCAATAAAGCCGGCAGCAGCTCGTACTCCACCTCGATCAGCTCCAGAGCCTTCAAGGCGATCTCTTCAGTCTTAGCCGCGACGAGCGCTACCCGGTCGCCGACAAAGCGCACCTTATGGTCGAGTGAGAAGCTATCCAGCGGGCCAGGGATGGGGTCCGACTGCCCGGCCGTGGAATAAGCTACTCGGGGGATATCCTGCCAGGTCAGGACTGCTGCTACGCCGGGTAACTGACGCGCCCGGCTGGCATCGATGTGCGTGATGCGGGCGTGGGCGTGTGGGCTGTGCAGCACCTTGGCGATCAGCAGGCCGCGCTTCTCCAGGTCGGCGGCAAAGGCCGGTTTGCCCTGCACCAGCTTGATGGCATCCACCTTCGGCTCTGGTTTACCCACACTGGTCATCGCCTGGGATTGCGGCGTCACCTGGATACGCGGCATGACGCGTGTGCTGGTCTGTACACCAGCTATGACCGGCGGTCTCTCATCCTTGCCCAGATCACCAGCAGACCACTCAGGTGGTAACGGTATGCCGCGCTCAGTTTCCTGCGGCCCATCTATGGGTTCGACTGCCTCGCCGCGCAGCACCGCCGCTGCCCGCAGTACCGCCTGCACAGGTTTAAGGTACCCGGTGCAGCGGCATAGCACACCCGAAAGCGCCTCACGCACTTCAGTCTCCGAAGGATTGGGATTGCTCTCTATCAGTTGTTTGGCTGCCAGGATTTGCGCCGGAGTGCAGTAGCCGCACTGAATTGCGCCGCTCTCGACAAAAGCCTGCTGCAGCGGGTGCAGCCCGGCGGTTGTCTTCCAACCCTGCTCGGGGTGCTCGCCCACCGACTCGATGGTCTGTATGGTATGCTCTTCCGCCTGTGCTGCCAGTAGCAGGCAAGAGTTAACCGGCTTGCCATCTAGCAGCACGGCGCAAGCGCCGCATTCGCCGCTCTCGCAGCCATGCTTTACGCCGTAATAACCCAGCCTGCGCAGGAGCGCCAGCAGACTCTCTCCGGGGGATGACTCCACCCCTATGATTTGCTCGTTAATGGCAAGTTGCAGTTGCATTAGTTTCCCTTTAGCAAGCAGTCGGTCCGTGAATGATGGCCTGTCTCATAACACCTTGGTTATTTTCAGCCAGCCATCTCGCTGCGCGTTGGCGGCGTCGATATTCTCCTGCGAGCCCAGCACCGCTACCAGGCCGTTCTGGCTGACCTGATCGAGCACCTGGCTGAAGCGGCGGAAATCCTCCTGGCTGGTGGCGAGTACCTGCTCGCGGCGGCGTTGGCGGCCCTCATCCGTTTCACCTGCCAGGTAGCGCGCCATCGATGTGTAGCCTTTGGCATCCGGTAGCTGGTAGCTATCCAGGTCACCGATCACACCGATGATGCTCTTAACCAGCTCTTCCTGGCTCAAGCGACCGCCATCCGTTTGCCGCAGGAATTCGGCAGTCTGGTCATAGTTACCCAGTGTCTCCATCAGATTGGGATCACGGTAGGACAGGTATGAGAAGACGCCTGAACGGTGGTCGAAGGTGCAAAAAGCACCGTATGCTCCGCCCTGGACACGCACCTTCTCCCACAACCAGGTCGTGCGCAAATAGTTGAGGATTACGAAGATCGAGCCGTCCAGCTCGTACCCCAATTGGTACAGGTTGGCGGCTTTTCCAACGTAGTTCACCGGTGCCGGGATCGTCAGCCCCTCATCCTCGGTGGCAAACTCCGGCTGCCAGATTTGATGAGACTCTGCCCCACCGGGTAGTGTGCCCAAAAAGTCGACCAGCTGCGGCCGGAAGGTAGCCCAGTTGTCGGTGTCAAGGGTAATATTACAGATTGCATTCCCCCGCCTGAGCAGCAACTGCCGGATGGTTTCGAGTTTAGCCAGCACGCCTGGCCAATCCTGGTCAATCTGCTCCGCCAGGCCACGCAGGAAGAATAGCTGTGAGATACCACCCATTTGCTCGTCCAGCCAGGCGGCTTCGCTGAACCTGGATCGTAGGCGGGTGTTGACGACCCTATGACCGGCGGGGATCAGCCCCGCCTCGTGGTCGGCCTTGGATTCCAGCACCATCTGCCGAAAGCGCTCGGGATTATCTAACCGCACTGTCAACAGGACATCTTTCATAATATTGAGCATCTCGCCAGCCTGGGATGTAGTCGCTTTGCCGCGGATAAAGAACCACGCCGCCGAGCTGCTCTCGCCCAATAAGGTAGATGTATAAACTGATGGGTGGATACCACCGGTGTTGCGCCCAATGCGCTGCGACAGCTTGACAAAATCCTGCGTCTCGGTGCCGATTTCCACCAATGCTTGTCCAAACAGCGGCAGGTAGGGGATCAGCGCCTGGGGAAGGGCATGCAGATCAAACCCCAGGTCGAAATAAACAATCCCGTTGGTGAACAGGTCGTGATAGAGTAATCGGGTGCCGTCCTCCTCCAGGATTTCCAAGGGTATGGATTTGTTCTGCTTATCCAGATCTTGCAGCTTTAGGGAAGGGATTAAGCCTAATACCTCGGGTGTATCCGGGGTCTCCTGGAGCAGTTTCAGTTTCTGAGTATTCTCAAGAGTAGCCTGCAGTTCTTCGGGACTCATTTTTACCCGCACGGCAGCCAGCCGCTCTTTTTCGGCAGCGTCCTCGTGTTGCTGAAGTTCGGGATCGGGCTGCAGGATAACCGTCGTGCGGTGCGGGTTGTTCAGCAGATAGATACGGATCAGGTTTTCAAAATAGGGGTCGCCTCGTTCCAGGTGTGCCTTGATCGCCGCTAATGGGGCTTCGAAAGCCAACGCAGACACCGGATCGCCATCATACAACCAGGTGGTCAGGGCGCGCAGCATCAACACCAGGCCACGCGGGAAGGAGCCGGTATTGTTCTCCCGCAGGCGGAATTCGGTGGTGTTCATAGCGGCGGCAACGGTATCCGGGTCGATGCGTTCGCGTGCCAGACTTTCCAGAGTGTCCAGGATCAGGGTTTCTACTTGATTAGCTTCCAACACCTCTAACCGATCCGAGATCGCCAAGCCCTTAAGCCCGGTGGAGAAGAACATCTGCCGCAGCTCTGGCTCCAGCCCGCCGCCGGTCAGATCTTCGCCCAACCCTGAGTCGATCAAAGCTTTACGCAGCGGAGAAGCTGGCGTCCCGATCAGGATGTAGGATAGGATTGACAGTCCAAGCGTGATTTCTGGGTCGCTGTTCTCTGCCAGCAACCAGTTCAATGTTAAGTAGCCTTTGCTACTCTCGCCCTCTTCGTTCACGGCATAGGGGACAGTAAATTCTCGGGGGTGGTCGAAGGTTGCCTGCAGCGCAACCCCAGATTGAACATCTCGAGAGCTGAAATCCTTCAGGTACGAGTCTAGGAGCTGCAAACGCGCCTCGGGGTCATCGTCACCATAGATATAGATGAATGCATTCGAAGGGTGGTAGTAGGTCTCGTGGAAGGATTTGAACTGCTCGTAGGTCAGGTCTGGGATTACATGCGGGTCGCCGCCAGAATCAACGCCATAGGTGTTATCGGGGAAAAGCGACTCCTGGCAGTAGCGTCCCAGCACATTGTCCGGTGATGAATAAGCACCCTTCATCTCATTGAAAACGACTCCTTTGTAAACCAGGGGTGCATCCAGGCTGTCCAACTCGTAATGCCAACCCTCTTGCTGCAAGGTATGAGGTGGGATCAGTGGGTAAAACACGGCATCCAGGTAGACGTCAATCAGGTTGTAAAAATCCTGAAGGTTCTGGCTGGCGACCGGGTAGCAGGTGCGATCTGGATAGGTAAATGCGTTCAGGAATGTATTTAACGAGCCCTTGAGCAGCTCGACGAACGGTTCCTTGAGTGGGTACTTGCGCGAGCCACACAGGACGGCGTGCTCCATAATGTGCGGCACGCCGGTGGAGTCAGTGGGCGGCGTGCGGAAGGTGATACCAAAGACCTTGTTTTCGTCATTGTTTTCCATGGAGAGCAGTCTGGCGCCGGTTTTGATGTGCCGAAATAGGCGCGCTTTGTTGTTTAATTCTTTAATTTCCTGCTCGCTTACCAGTTCAAACCCGAATGCATGCATGTATTTGTCTCTCCTCAATCCCAATAAATGTCCAGTGTAAGTTATTCGTTCAAGATGTTTGAAGTTTTTCCAGGCATCTTCTTGCCAGCACACCCGCCATTTCCTGACGGTAAGGGGCCGTTGCCCAATCATCCCCTGCCTGACTGTAGGCACTTTGAGCGGCAATTTCGACCCCGGCAGGCTCGCTGCCATCGAATGCCAGCAGTGGCGTGGACCCAAAACCACCCAGTGCAAGTCGCACTCGCCCGGATGGCCACATTGCTGCCGCGACACATACGATTGGCTGGTCGGCGGGAGTACGCGCAACGTATTCGTAAGCCAACCGGGCGTTGAGCGGGATCGTCACCCGGCTGATCAACCGGCCGGATAAGTGCTCGCTGCGCAGCGGTAATAAGTCTCCCAGACTTATATCTTGATCCTCCGGTAGAATGTGCGCGCTGGCATCCATTGCCAATAGAGCAGTCGTAAATGGCGAACGCCCACCAGCAGCGACCAGTGTACCGGCAATTGTGGCAGCCTGTCGAAGGTTGTAGCTGGCTTCATGCCGGATGGCTTTCCTCAGGTCATCAGGGACGTCCGGGATTGCATCGAGCAAACTCTGCAGAGTGCAAGTCGCGCCCATTTGCAGTAGCTGCCCCTGGCGCTGAAGCTGATTCAGCGGCAGAGCCTGCAAATCGACCACTGCGACCGGTTCCATGCCGGGCTGGTTCAGCCAGGTACCACCTGCTAGGGGCATGGTCAAAGGTGTTGCCCGCCCCAGTAGCGCTAAGGCTTCATCAATTTGTGTGGGTCGATGGTATTCTATGGCTTTCATTTACTTCCCTCGTATCCTATTCGCAGCAATCTCGGTAAACTATGGCCGACCGGTTATTCTTCCGGGTACACCTTCCAACCCAACGCCTCTAGGTCGGTTTTGGCAATCAGGTGATCGGGTACGTTGACCAGCAGGGCCTCTGCATCAGCCAGCAGAGTCCCTTCCTCATCATATATTGAACTGGTGGCAGTAGCAGTCCTTCCTTTGGTAGCTCCAGCCAGTCCAACAATCCTGATCGGTTTTCCGACAGGGACATTTTTCCGGTAGTTTACGTTCAAGCGGGCCGTGAACATGAAGCGTGGCGCATCGTTATCACCCATGTGGGCGCGCCCGGCAGATTCATCCAGCATGGCTGCCACGATGCCGCCATGTACGATCCCTGGGTAACCCTGATATTGTTCCGGCAGAGTCACCCTGGCTTCTACCTGGCCTGGGCTGGTCTCGTAAAATTTTAAATTCAGTCCAATGGGGTTGACAACACCACAGACGAAGCAGTGGCGCGAGTTGGGTTGGCGGGTTTTCAAAATCACGAATCTCCTGATCGAGGCGCAAGATTGCAGGTCGCCAGGCCTGGTGTACCAGTTATGCCCGGCAACCCAGGGCATGAAATATTATACTATCTCCATGCAGGGTAACTCAGCACGAGTAAAACCAATTTGACTTGGATGTTCATCTTAATGCAAATTGACTACTGCCGAAATCAGGTATAATTACTGCCTACATAAAAACCGAGGAGGTGTCTGCTCTAAAATCGTTTGGGGAAGATAGCGCATGGCCTGGAGTTATAAATCCAGGTGACGAGGATGAGGGTTCCAGTTCGCAAGGACTGGCTAACCGAAATGTGCCAGATGGCACCCTCAGGCTGGCAGCCTGAGGTTCGGGAAAATCGAAAGATCAGCGGAAGCCCTCCGGACCAGCCACGGTCCGACATCTCTCCCTCCCAATGAAACCGTGTTACAAGGCCGTCCAGGTGACTGGATGGACAAAATAGGCGGTGTGGCTCTAAGGCACACAGCAAGCGGGTGTTTTTCCTTGTCAGAAACGGGGTTCCTAGCTCCCGATGCGGTGTGTGCAACAAATAATATTGTATGGAGGGAATCAGTCAATGTGTGGAATAGTTGGTTATATCGGC
>JAGDMX010000116.1 GCA_017860725.1 Chloroflexota bacterium
ATAAAGGTGTGGAATATCAGGGGGCGTTTTCATCTGAAATCACAAGGGGCAGCCAGGTATTTATCACGGGGCGAGGCACGCTTAGGTCGATGTAGTTGTGCAGGTAGTACTTGGTCACACTATCGCTGGCCAGCACGACCAGCCCGGTTGCATCGTTTAAATTTTGCTTGGTCGAGGTGGGGTTGTTGGTGGCTAAATCCAGCGAGCTGCTGATGAATGGATCGCCCAGACCGGAGACAAACTGGATGTTATCGAGATCTGCCGACTTGTAGTAGATCACGCCGCTCAGTTCTGCAAACATATAAATGCGGTTATGCTCTTCATCCAACAGCACCATAGGTTTAGAAAGGCCATCCCTCACACGGCTGAAAACGTAATCAGACCAACTCCCATTAAGGTCTCGCACCAGGAGCATACCCGCTGGTGCATTGGGCTGCGCCAGAGAGGTTTTGATCGCAGCAAAGACGCGGCCTGAGTTGTCTACCGTAATGGCTTTCAAATTGATATGATCGTCCGCACAGCTTTCATTGCAGACCGGGCCGGGAATGGCCGTCTCCTCAGCTTGCCAGGCATTGTAATCATCGCTATCGATATGGATGGCAAAGTGCATCTTATCATCTGACTGATTGCTCCACATAACACCAATTTTGTCACCCTGGAAAGCGATGATTGCCGATATATCATCCGCGCGCAGATTGACTGCGTCTGCAAAGGGTAGAGCATACGGTAATCCCCAGTCCAGATCACTGCTTTGGCTGTGATTCACCATTACCATGTTGCCCTCCACATAGCTAATCCAAACCGTGCCGGTTGAATCCTTTGCTACGGTCAGAGTCTCAGACACACTTTGAGCAACGATGACGGGAAATCCAGCATCGAGGCTGTAGGTTTTAGCAATTGGATCATAACTGTAGCGATAGAGCCGGCTCCACTGCATGGGGTCTGGGCTGGGCGCGCCGGGCTGGGCAAAAATGTGCGATGCCACGTAAAGCTTTTGACCGGCACTATCCCAAAGCGTGTCGGCTTTGGATGTACCCCGGTCATCGAGGATTACCCCTGTGTTCACCCAGGTATGGCTGAGTAAATCCAGGCGATAGATCATATATTCCGAGGAGTCATCGTTACGTAGACTGCCCCACCAGGAGCCGTCATTCCACCATAATTTACTTTCCGGCTTTTCACCGGTTGGTCTAAAATTACCCGGGCTGCCAAAAGAGAAATCACGATAACCGACCTCAACACTCTCCGCCCAGGCTGTCGATATTCCGAGAATGGATACGATTCCTACCAACCAAAGCCCCACCA
Source organism: Chloroflexota bacterium (assembly GCA_017860725.1). Lineage (GTDB taxonomy): Bacteria > Chloroflexota > Anaerolineae > Anaerolineales > UBA4823 > CTSoil-045. The sequence continues at coordinate 1,306 of JAGDMX010000116.1, forward strand.
GAAGAATGGGGAGAGCAACAGGCAAACGGCGCTTCATGACCAGAGCATACCATTTTTTATCGTATTTGTACACAATCCTCAAATCGATACAAATTGCATGATCCGTTAAATCGGAAGAAGGATATAATTAATTTCCCAACGCATAACAAACACTGGAACAAACATGAACTACACAAATAAGCGAGTCGTCATCACAGGGATTGGAGTTATCTCCCCAGTTGGGCTTGATGTCGCCAGCATGTGGCAAAATCTCATTTGCGGCGTGTCTGGGATCGGCCCGATCACCGCTTTCGATACGACCAACTATGAGGCGCGTATCGCCGGCGAAGCGCGCGGTTTTGACCCTTTGAACTATATGTCCGCCCGGGAAGCGCGCCGGATGGACCGCTTCGCCCAGTATGCAATTGCGTGCCTGGGACAGGCGTTAGCACAGTCTGGGCTGGAAGTCAACGAACATAACGCTTTCCAGGTGGGAGTGAATATCGGCTCGGCAGTGGGTGGTATCCTCTCCTACCATCATGAGTTTCACGTGCTGGAAGAGAAAGGGCCGCGGCGCATCAATCCCTTCCTGCCGACGATGATCGTGATCGACTCAGCGGCGGTGCAGGCCGCTTTGCGCACCGGGGCGCGCGGCCCAAATTTTGGCGTCGCCTCTGCCTGCGCTACCGGGGCCGACTCAATCGGATTGGCGTATGAAACGATCCGCATTGGCCGCGCCCAGGCAATGATATGCGGGGGGGCCGATGCGACCATAGCGCCGATCAGTATAGCCGCTTATGACCGCGTGGGGGCATTATCGCACCGCAACGACGAGCCAGCCAAGGCCTGCCGCCCGTTTGATGTAGAGCGGGATGGATTCGTACCCGGCGATGGCGGTGCGGTGCTGATCCTGGAGGAGCTGGGATTCGCCTTGCATCATGGCGCCGAACCTCTGGCGGAAGTGGTCGGCTATGCCTCCAATTCCGACGCGATTAACATAGTCGCTCCAGATAAAGAGGGTGAAGGCGCGGCGGCCTGCATGCAGTCGGCGATGGACTCGGCCGGATTAGGTTTGGAGCAGATTCACTATATCAATGCCCACGGCACCAGTACGCGCCTGGGTGATGTGGCTGAGACCGTGGCTATCAAGCAGGTTTTTGGCGAGCATGCTTACCAGGTACCGGTCAGCGCAACCAAATCTATGACCGGTCATCTCATTGGAGGCGCCGGTGCCTTGGAAGCGGTGATTTGTGTGCAGGCGCTGCGAACCGGCATACTGCCGCCAACCATCAACCTGGATACCCCAGATCCTCAGTGCGATCTGGACTATGTACCCAACCAGGCGCGCAAGACCGATCCTGAATATGTGATGAGCAACTCGTTTGGATTTGGCGGGCATAATGCCGCCTTGATATTAAAAAAGTGGCAATAATAAAACATTGCAGGACTGGGCTGCACCATCCAGGCCTGCAATGTATAGAAAATAAATACTCCCTACGATTAGACTTCTTCCTCTTCCCCGCCGGAGTCTTCGCCGCCAAAATTCAACGGCAGGTCGCCGCTCAAGGCTTGTTGGCGGATAGCCAGCTCGATCTCTTCTGCCAGGTCAGAGTTTTGCCTCAAGAATTCTTTGGCGTTCTCGCGACCCTGTCCCAGGCGAATATCGCCATAGGAATAGAACGAGCCGCGCTTGACCACGATCTCCAGACCAGAAGCCAGGTCGATTAAATCGCCCGCCTTGGAAATACCTTCGTTGTACATAATATCAAACTCGGCGGTGCGGAAAGGTGGCGCTACTTTATTCTTCACCACCCGCACTCGGGTGCGGCTGCCGATAATCTCCGCGCCCAGCTTGATAGCCTGGATGCGGCGAACATCCAGGCGCACAGATGAGTAAAACTTGAGCGCCATTCCACCGGGAGTGGTCTCCGGGTTGCCGAACATTACACCCAGCTTCTGGCGCAGCTGGTTGGTGAAAACTACCGCTGTATTGGTTTGCTTGATTGCACCGGAGAGTTTGCGCAGCGCCTGCGACATCAGGCGTGCCTGCATTGCCATCGGTGCATCACCCATATCGCCTTCAATCTCCGCCCGCGGCACCAGCGCAGCAACCGAGTCAATGACAACGACCATGATCGCTCCAGAACGTACCAGGGTCTCAGTGATTTCAAGCGCCTGTTCGCCGGTGTCGGGTTGGGAAATCAGCAAGCTTTCCACATCCACACCACAACGCTCGGCATAGGATGGATCGAGAGCATGTTCCATATCAATATATGCACAGGTTCCACCCAGGCGCTGTGCCTCCGCCACAATATGCTGACAAATGGTAGTTTTACCGGAGGCCTCCGGACCGTAGATTTCTGAGATGCGGCCACGCGGCACACCACCCACCCCCAAGGCAATGTCCAGGGAGAGTGCTCCGGTTGGGATAATTTCCACGCCCAGGTGCTGAGCTTCACCAAGGCGCATGATCGAGCCTTCACCATATCGTTTGGTAATTTCACTTAATGCTTTATCCAGGGCTACCTGGCGGGAGGTATCGATTTCACTGGAGGGGAGGGTATTTTTACGGGCCATAATCAGTTACTCCGGGAAGCTAGATTTGTTCGGTGATTCTACCTCTATTTGAGGGCGTTTCTAAGTTTAGCACAGGCGTTCTATTTGTCAAGGGTATTCGAATTAGGATTCAAATCCAATGCGGTAAAGCTGGTAATAAATCCCATGCTGAGCCAGCAGCTCGACATGCGTGCCCTGCTCTACCAGTCGACCATCTTGAATCACCACGATGCGGTCGGCGTTCACTACCGTCGAGAGCCGGTGGGCGATCACGAAGGAAGTGCGCCCCTTGAGCAGGTGCGTCAGCGCCCGCTGGATTACCAACTCGGTTTGAGTATCGACGCTGGAGGTAGCTTCGTCTAAGATAAGGATTCTGGGATCTGCCAGCAATGCTCTCGCGAAAGAGATAAGCTGGCGCTGCCCAACGGATAGCACCACACCGCCTTCTTCTACGGGCGAGTCATAGCTCTGGGGCAGGCGGGTGATAAAATCGTGCGCTCCTACCGCTTTTGCGGCGGCATAAACATCTTCGTCACTGGCTTCCAGGCGCCCAAAGCGGATATTCTCCATGACACTGCCGCTGAACAAGAATGGGTCCTGCAAGACAATCCCCATCTGGCTACGCAGGCTATGCTGTGTCACCTGGCGTAGATCGTAGCCATCGATCAATACCCGACCTGCTGTCGGATCGTGGAAGCGGCTGACCAGTTTAACCAGCGTCGATTTTCCGGCCCCGGTTTTACCTACCAGGGCGACGGTCTGGCCAGGATCGATGAGCAAGCTAATATCTTCCAGAACCAGGGTCGGATCATCCGAGTAATGGAAGGAAACATTCTCAAAAGCGACTTCCCCTTGGATGGCGGGCAGAGTCTTCGCCTGGGGATCGTCAATCACCTCCGGTGGGGTATCAAGCAGAGCAAAGATTCGCTCGCCGCCAGCCATGGTGGCTTGGAAGCTGTCATAACGCTGGCTCAAGTCGCGAATAGGTTCAAAAAAGCGCTCGATATACAGCACAAAGGCGGTCAAAACTCCCGGGCTGATCGTGCTGGCAGCCGGCTCACCGAGAATGATCAATCCACCCACCAGGACCACCAGGCTAACCGCCACCCCACCCAGGAAGTCGATCGCAGCCGGAAATGCAGAAGCCACCTGCGCGGCGCGCAGGTTGGTATCCAGGTTGTTTTTATTGACTGTATGGCTGAAGTAAGCATAGTTCACCGACTGGCGGGAAAATGCCTGCACTACGCGAACACCGTTGATATTCTCAGCCAGGACTGAGTTCACCCAACTAATGGCGGCGCGCACCTGGCGGTAGTTCTCCCGAGCGCGCCGTCGAAACAGGATCGTGATCAAGATCATAATCGGTATCACTGTGAATGTGACTAGAGAGAGCTGCCAGTTGAGCAAGAGCATGGCGATCAGAATACCGATGACAGTGAACAGGTCACGCGCCACGGCCAATAATGCCCAGGTGATGAACTCGCGCAGCACTCCAACATCGTTAATCACACGGGTAATCACCCGACCGACACTGTAGCGATTATAGAAACCGAGCGAGAGCTTCTGCAAATGCTCGAACAACTGCCCTCGCAGATCGTAGATAATCGACTGTCCAACCTGCGCCATGATGTTGATCCGCCAGTAGATCGAGACCCATTGCAGGGAAATCGCCCCCAGGTAGGCAGCCACCGTCCATGCCAGAGCCTGAATATTTCCAGTCTCCATGCCAGAATCGATGGCAATTTTCACCAGATAGGGACCGACCACTGCTGCCGCCGAGTGAATCAGCATCAGCACCAATGAAATTGCCAGCTTAGCTGTGTGAGGGCTCATTAAGCTCAACAGTCGGCGAGTGACCTGGGGGTCGTAGCCCTTATGGGGTAGATCATCCTGAGCGGGCAGGGTTTGAGACATAAATTCCTTCCATGGCTTCTTGGAACTGCTCCTGATCACGCAACTGCAGCTCGTAGATCTGGCGATATAGACCGCCCTGAGTCAGCAGGTCAGTATGTGTGCCGCGCTGAAAGATCCTCCCGCCATCCATCACAACGATCATATCGGCGCGCCGGACGGTTGAAAGACGGTGGGCAATGACAAAAGTTGTCCGCCCGCGCATCAGCTCATCCAGAGCTTGCTGAATCAAGCGTTCGGTTTCCATATCCACACTGGAGGTGGAGTCATCCAGAATCAGGATGCGCGGCTGCATCAAAAGGGCCCGAGCAATTGCGATTCGTTGGCGCTGTCCCCCAGAGAGGGTCACGCCCCGCTCACCTACCACGGTTTGATACCCTTCGGGCAATTGTTCGATGAATTCGTGCGCTTGAGCTGCCTTGGCGGCAGTAACGATCTGCTCAAAATCGGCCTGCGGGCTGCCATAGGCGATATTCTCGGAAATGGTGGTGGAAAAAAGCAGCGAAGTCTGCAGGACAATCCCGATCTGGCGGCGTAATGAAACCAGCTCGGCCTGGCGTACATCCACGCCGTCCACTAGCACACTGCCGCTGGTTACATCATAGAAGCGCGGAATCAGGTTCACCAGAGAGGTTTTTCCCGAACCTGTGGGGCCGATCAATGCTATCAGCTGGTTAGGTTCCACCGTCAGGCGAATATCTTCCAGAGTCGGAACAACCTGTTGGTAATATTGAAATGAGATGTCGCGAAACTCAACTCGCCCGGAGAGGGGTGGCAAGACAGTGGCATCCATCGGCGACTGGATATCCGGCTGTGTATCGAGCACCTCATAGGTGCGCTGCACACCCGCCGCCGCTTCGCCGGCCAGATTCACCAACCAGGCAAGCTGTTGAGCAGGAGCTGCCAGCATGAGCAGATAGCTGTTAAACGCTACTACCTCACCAACCGTCATCTGTCCGTTGATCACCATCAGCCCGCCAAACCACAAGATCAAGATCGTGCTGAGCGAAACCAAGAAATGGCTGGTGGGCATGATTTTCGAGAACGCGGAAAGCACCTTTACCCGAGCGAAATAAAGTACGCGGTTGGTCCTGGCAAAGCGGTCGATCTCGTATGGCTCACGGGCGAAAGCGCGCACCACCTGCACACCGCTTACATTCTCTTGAACACGTGAGGAAAGCTCACCCAGTGTATTATCTACATGCAGAAAGTATTTACCTACTCGCTTGCCAAAATTGCTGGTTATCAGCACCAGGGGTATCATCGGCAGCAAAGCAATCCAAGCTAGGTTAGGCTGCTTAGCAAAGAGGATGGTCACGATACCAATCATCAACAACCCCAGCCGGATGATTTCTACTACACCGAAGCCGGTGAAACGTTCAATGGAACGAACATCTTCAATACAGCGGCTGATTAACTGCCCAGTTTGGGCATGATCATGGAAGCTGAACGACAGATTCTGGATGTGATCGTAAAGCCGGTTACGGAAATCATAGCCAACATGAGTGGCGATCCATTCGCCCAGGTAGCGCTGGAT
>JAGDMX010000496.1 GCA_017860725.1 Chloroflexota bacterium
CGCCGCCCTGACGATGCCATTGCCAAAGGGATTGGTTTTGCTCCCGAAGATCGTAAACGTGAAGGCTTGTTACTGCTGCGCAGTGTGCTCGAGAACGGCTCGATGGCGATCCTGCGCAGCATCAGCCGCTTTCATTTCGTCAGCCGCCGTAAGGAGAGAGCGATCGTCAGTGGCTTCGTGGAGAAGTTGCAGGTGCGTACGCCTTCACTAGAGCAGGAAGTGGGTAAGTTAAGCGGTGGTAACCAACAAAAGGTGGTGCTTGCCCGCTGGCTGGCAGCCAAGCCAAAAGTGCTGATCCTCGACGAGCCGACGCGCGGTATCGACGTAGGCGCTAAAGCAGAGATATATCACCTCATTGACGAGTTGGCCAACCAGGGACTTGGAATTATGTTTATCAGCTCCGAGCTGCCCGAAATCCTTGGTCTCTCGGATCGTATCTATGTTATGCAGAATGGCCGGATTACTGGGGAGCTAAATGGCGCTGAAGCCACCGAGGAGAAGATCCTCAAGCTCGCTATGGTCGACCATATGACTGCGGATGTACCCATCCGAGTTGTCCCGGCTGGGGCGGCAGGAGACGCGTAGGAGTGGATCATAGAATGACTGAAGAATTGATAACCCAAACAAAAGAACAAACCAAAAACAAATCAAAATTTCAACGCATCTGGCGCGGCATAATTGGCTTTATTGGCGCTGATAACCTGTCGCTGATTTTCGCCCTGATCATCCTGGTGCTGCTGATCACCATTGCAAGCCCTTGGTTCGGTTTTAAAGGCGGCGACAAGTTTTTTACCTGGCAAAACTTATGGAACAGCCTGGCCCAGGCAATTGTCGTTGTCGGATTGCTGGCAATTGGCGAGACGGTGGTCATCATCGCTGGTGGCCTGGACATCTCCGTCGGCTCGATCGCCTCGCTTGGCTCCGTAGCAGCGGCTTCGGTGCTGGTTGGAATTGGCACTGTGGGCGCTATGCGCATCTTGCCCACCGATAATGTCTTTATTGCCGTGTTAGCGGGCATTCTGATCGGCGTCCTGGCTGGTGTGATAAACGGCTTTGTGGTGACCGTCCTCCGAGTAAACCCGATTATTGCCACGCTGGGCACATTAGCTGCCTTTGCTGGCTTTGCCTTCTTACTGGCGCCAGAAGGTAAACCGATTGGGGTGCTCACCCAACCGCAGTTCACCTGGCTTGCCCAGGGGCGCTTCTTGACCGGGGTGAATGTCCCTGCACTGGGCGGCTCGAACTGGACCGGTATCCCGGTCCTGACGGTCATCTTCGTGATAGTGACGCTCTTGGTCCATGTTCTGATGACCTTCACTGACTTTGGCCGGGCAATCTATGCCATCGGCGGCAACGCCACTGCTGCCCGCCTGGCTGGCATCAACCTGTCACGCATCAAAATGCTGATGTACATGCTCTCGGGAGGCATCGCCGGTCTGGCTGGGGTTTTACTCACCGCCCGCACCACCTCGGGTAATCCGGTCAATGGCACCGGCCTTGAGCTGCAGGCGATCACCGCAGTTTTTCTCGGCGGCGCAGCCACTGCAGGCGGCAAAGGCACCGTGTTCGGCACCTTCATCGCCGTCATCATGGTAGGTGTGCTCAATAATGGCATGAACCTGCTCGGGTTTAACACCTTCACCCAGAAAGTTGCCCTGGGCTTCCTGCTCATCGCCGCCGTCGCCATTTCACAATGGCGCCAAGCGCGCGCTGAGCGCGCCCGCACGCGCGCCGAGCGCATCTAATCACTTCTTGTCCTACACAGCACACCTGCTCAAGTTGACAGCGGAGAGGTAAGACCACGAGGTGATGTGATGAACAATCTGGAACGATTCAAGAAGGCCATCAATTGGCAAGCAACCGATCGCATCCTGACCTATGATTATCTGGATAATAAACAGATCCTGCTGAAGCACGGCGATTTCGATGAATCGCACAGCTATTCGTTTGAAGAGTTGATCGAGATCAACGGGAAAGCCTGGCAGAAAATCGGCGTCGATGTCACACGTTCGGTCTATGACCCGGTCAATCATTGGATGGGCGGGAAAATTACCAACTGGATCCGCTTCTTTGGCGTCGATCCATCGGAGTGGGGCGTTACCCAGGCCGGCGATACAGCCTGGATATCTAAACGGCCTTTCCGCACGCTGAGCGAGCTGGAAAAACACATGCCAAAGATGCCGGTCTATGAAGAAGTGCGCGACTGGTACCAGCCCGTGCTGCGTCAGATCCAGGAGATCCTCGGCCACTATGACATCGTCTACATCGGCGCAGTCGAAGGCCCGATCACGGACGCCTACACCTATACCGATATGGAGTTATTCGCCCAGGGCATCTATGACGCGCCGGAACTGATTGGCCATATTATGGATTGCACCGGTCTGTTCTCGGCCCATATCGCGCGCGCTTTCGCCGAGGTCAGCAATACCCCGCTGCTCTTCATGGGCGAAGATATCGCCTGCACCACCGGACCGATTTTCAGCCCGGCTTTTGTGCGCAAGGAGGGCCTGCCGCGCTGGAAGTGGATTACCACCCCGATCAAGG
>JAGDMX010000497.1 GCA_017860725.1 Chloroflexota bacterium
GCATGCGAAAGGCGCGCAATCTGCCCTCCTAAGGTGACCGCTGCCTGTGCGTATAAAGATCCATCGGTGACAACCAGAAAGCTCAAGCCGGGGTGGGCTAGAGCATGGATGCGATGGACCCCCACCCAGGCCTTGTCCCCCGGCAGGAGTGGATATCTGCTGACTTGTTCTGGCGGGCGGGTGGCATCCACCAGGATTGAACGATTGCCAAAGGCTACCGGCGGCGAGATCGGCCGCACCCCAGATATGGGTGGCAGCCGCAGGCGGAGCCGCTCAAAGGCACCGCCAAAGGATATTTCTTCGACCTCGGCCTGTCCCAGAACCGGGCAGCCTAAATCCTCCGCCTGAAGCGAGAGTGCGACATCCTCCGGACGAAAGAGCACCTGCACCCGACGGTCGTTGGTGGTCCGTTGAATCTCGAAGTTAAGAGGGAAGCTCACCGGTCCAACCTGTACGTCTTTGTCCATGGCGCTGCCCAGCAGGAGGTTAGCAGTGCCCAGGAATGAAGCCACAAATTCTGTCTGCGGGCGTTGGTACAGCTCTTCCGGTGTACCTACTTCTAGCAACCTGCCGAAGCTCATCACACCGATGCGGTCGGCAAGATCAAAGGCTTCTTCCTGGTCATGCGTGACCAGGATGGTGGCAATGCCCAGCTGGTGCTGGATGGCTCTCAAGCTACGGCGCAGCTCGACCCGGATTTTGGCATCCAAGGCGCCTAGCGGCTCGTCGAGCAGCAGCACATCGGGCTGGTAGGCCAGGGCACGTGCCAGAGCGACACGCTGCTGCTGACCACCGGAGAGCTGGCGTGGCATCCGTATCCCCAGGCCGGCCAGACCCACCAGCTCGAGCAGCTCATCGCGCCGCCGCCGCCGCTCTGCAGAAGGTGTTTTTCTAATGGCCAGGCCAAATTCGATATTTTCGGCCACGGTCATATATTGGAATAAGGCGTAGTTTTGAAAAACAAAACCGACTTTACGCTGCTGAGATGGCAGGTAGGTCACATCCCGACCATGGAGCAGGATTCTCCCTCCATCCACCTCCGTCAACCCAGCTATCAGGCTCAAGATAGTCGTCTTGCCGCTACCGCTGGATCCGAGCAAAACAAAAAACTCGCCATCCCCTACTTCCAAGGATACATTATTTACGACCGGATGACCATCGTAGCGCTTGGTTAGCCCTTCCAGGACGATCGACATGCAGCTCCTATCCTCAATGCGACCCGAGATTTGATACTTCGAGTATTTTGTTGGTATTTAGTTTATCAGGCAAGAATGACGCAGGTGTGATGCCCTTGTGATAAAGCTGTGATAAATGTACGGGGGATGTATTTCGAATTAGTTCTCTACTTGCGAAGCAGGGCGCCGTAGGCCATACCCAAAGCCAGGCACGGTTTCAATATAAATCGGATTGGCAGGGTCTGGCTCGATCTTGGCCCGCAGGCGGCGCACCAATTGACGCAGCATATCCCGATCTCCGCCGCCAGGCCCCCAAATATGGTCGATCAGATCCTGCATCGCCAGTATATGCCCTGGGTGAAGCATAAAATATTCCAGCAGCCGGCTTTCTAGTGCCGTTAGTGAGATCCCGTTTCCATTCTCCAGCCTGACTTCTCGGCGGCTGGGATCGAGGCTGAGTTCCCCACACTGCAGGCTCACGGGTGCAGTTACTTTACTAGAACGGCGCAGAATGGCTTCAACGCGCGCCACCAGCTGCCTGGGACTGAAAGGCTTATGGATATAATCATCTGCACCCGCTTTAAAGCCGTAAATAATATCCTCCTCATCCTCCCGCACAGTCAGTAAAATGATCGGAGTATCCGAGACCGCTCGAATCCGCTGGCAGATGGTAAAACCGTCCAGTGAAGGTACCGTCTTCGGCAGGTTGACATCCAGAATCACGATATCGGGCTGCTCTTCCGCCCATCGCTTTAGAGCATTCTCCCCATCATGCGCCTGAACGACCTGGAACCCCTCCCGGCGCAGAGTGAAAGCTACCAGGTCGGCCAATACGCGATCATCATCCACAACCAGAGCTTTCACCCCGGTAACTCCTCCTGCTCGGCTTCACTGCAATTTATCGGTATACTAAACCAGAATGCAGCTCCCCCGTCCGGCTGATTATAGGCGCCTACCTGACCCCCCTGCGCCTCTATAATTGCTTTTACGACTGAAAGCCCCAGACCGGCACCGGACTCACCCCGACCATCGCGTGTTTGCGTTCGGTCGAATCTCAAGAATACCTCCGCTTGGTGGTCATCCGGAATTCCCGGTCCATGATCCGCTACGGTAATGAGAACTCGTTCGTTCTCCTGAATGGCACTCAGGCGGATCGTCCCCCCATTAGAGTTCCACTTAATTGCATTGGAGAGTAAATTCACCAATACCTGCCCTGTTCGGCGCGGGTCAGCCCGAGCTTCCGGTAAATCCACCGGGACGTTCACCTCAATTGACTGCCCATATTTTTGGGCGAGGGGTTCCATCGTTTGCACAGCTTCACTGATAATTTCTACCGGGTCGATTGGTTTCGGGTACACCCGGAA
>JAGDMX010000498.1 GCA_017860725.1 Chloroflexota bacterium
TGCTTGCCGGCCTCCGCTTCCTGGATGCGCAATATCAGGTCTTCCTTCTTGAGTTGGTTCGCATTGGCCACGTCCAACTCGCGCGCCATCTGGCGCAGCTGCGCTAAGGGAGCATTTTCCAGTTCAAGAACTTTCATAGTTATTCAAATTTCCATTCATGGTGTTAGGGTTATGGGGTTAGTTTCTCTTACATGAATACCCGAGGCTGATCATCGCCAAACAGATTGCATCATAAAAAGACGAAATTTAAGCGGCTAATAGGGCCGGGGAATAAATCAATAATAATAAACCAATTCAGGGGGAAGAAAGCTTATAGACTGTTTTGATTATAGCATGCAAAACTTTGACTGACAAGTTCCTAAATGCCATTCAAGCGAACATTCTGAATTGTAAAGGGCATGAAATTATGCGGCTTGTCAGTAATTCTTGAAGAACTATTCCCCTGACAGAAGGTTTAAATATATCTTGATTGAGCTTACTCGAGCGTGAATTATAACACGCATCCCAATAAATTTTATTTATTCGTGAGAACTTGTCCGCTTTTTTATGCCAAAGTTACCTCTTTTAGGATGGCACACAGGTATAATTGTCCGGTCGGAGCTATTTCTATGCATGCAATCGAAGTCAATCAAGTATCTAAATCTTTTGGGGTGGTGCAGGCTGTTGACGGTGTCTCATTCAGCGTCGGGACGGGTGAAATATTTGGCCTGCTGGGACCAAACGGCGCCGGGAAAACGACCATCATCCGCCTGATCCTGGACTTGTTCAAACCCGACCAGGGCGAAGTATCCATCCTGGGCGGGCCGATGACCGAGGCAAAAAAGAACCGGGTTGGCTATATGCCAGAGGAGCGCGGCCTGTACCAGGACGACACCCTGGAGAGCATCCTGGTCTACCTGGCTACCCTGAAAGGCATCCCCAGCTCCGAAGCCCACCACCGGGCCGAGGATTACCTGGTCCGCTTTGACCTGGCCGCTTACAGGAAAAAGAAGGTGAAAGAGCTCAGCAAAGGCATGCAGCAGAAGGCGCAAATCATCGCCACCTTGCTCCATCGCCCCGAGCTGATCATTATCGATGAGCCGTTTAGCGGCCTGGACCCGATCAACACCCAGATGGTCAAAGACCTGCTTTTAGAGCTTCACCGCCAGGGATCGACCATCGTCATGTCTACCCACCAGATGCACCAGGTCGAAGAGCTGTGCGAACGGATCTTGTTGATCAACCATGGCCGGTTAGTCCTGTACGGCGACCTGGATAATATCCGCCGCCAATACGCGGGACACGCCGTGCTGGTGCGCGTGGCTGGAGAGCTGCCGCCGCTGGCCGGCGTTGAAACCGTCGCAGCCCATAACGAGTCCCAACGGCTGAACCTCTCGCCGCAGGCCGACCCACAAGATGTCTTACGCCAGTTGCTCGAGCGCAAGATCGCTGTAGAACAGTTCGAAATTGCCACACCCACCCTGGATGAAATCTTTATCCAGGTTGTCAAAGAAGCGCCGGCAAGACCATGACCAAGTTCTGGAAGATCTACTCCTTTGAATACAGCCGCCAGGTCTTTCGCAAGCGCTTCCTGTTCGGGCTGCTCAGCGTCCCGGCGATTATCGTGATGATGATCCTGGTGGTTTTTCTGACCATCGCCGCCGAAATGAATTCCAAGCCGGTCGGCTACATCGACCGCTCCGGCTTGCTCACCCATCCTTTATCGCGCCCGGCAGTCGCTGCGCCCGAAAAACCGGTCGGGCTCATCCCCTATCAAGATGAAGCCGCGGCTATGGCTGCACTCAAATCGGGGAAGATCCAGGCTTACTACGTCCTGGGGGCAGATTATCTACAGACGGGTCAGGCTGAACGCGTATCCGTCCGCCCGCCAGGCAGCAGCGCTGAATCGCAATTCAAGGACTTCGTGCGCGCCAACCTTCTCGCCAGCCTGCCCGGCTCGATCAGCCAGCGCCTGACCCAGGGCGACCACCTGGTGGTGCGCTCGGTCGATGGCAGCCGGCAGATCGATCAAGGCAATTGGATCACCATCCTGATCCCGATTTTCACCGGCCTGGCCTTGATGATCGCCATCTTTGCCAGTTCTGGCTACCTGATGAATGCGGTAGTTGAAGAGAAAGAAAACCGCACCATGGAAATCCTGGCCAGCTCGGCCTCGCCCACACAGATCATGATCGGGAAAGCGCTGGCAATGATCAGCCTCGGGCTCACCCAGCTCCTGGCCTGGGCGCTATTCGGGCTGGGATTGCTCGCATTGGGTGCGCGCGGGCTGACTCTCTTCCAGACTATCCAACTCTCGCCCTGGTCTTTGCTGCCCATCCTGCTCGTCTTCCTGCCTAGCTTTGTCACCGTAGCGGCGCTGATGATCATCGTCGGATCGACGGTCGCGGATGCCCGCGAAGGCCAGCAGATCGCCGGTATGCTGACACTGCCGATCGTCCTGCCGTACTGGTTCGCACTGCCGTTGATGACCCACCCCGAAAGCCTTCTGGCGACAGCGTTGAGCGTTTTCCCTTTAACCGCCCCGGTCACCAT
>JAGDMX010000499.1 GCA_017860725.1 Chloroflexota bacterium
TGCCAGCCTGGTCCGCTGCGTATGTTGATCAAGGACGATGGGCTTGGTTTCGATCCCGGCTCGATCACACCTGAGCACCTGGGAATCACCATCATGCGTGAAAGGGCGAAATCAATCGGCGCTAATTTGAAGATAGAAAGTCAGGTGGGGCAAGGCACAACGGTTGAGCTGATATGGGAATCTGAAGGGGAGGTGAAAACCAATGAATGATGCACAAATTGTCCGGGTGATGTTGGTGGATGATCACAACGTTGTACGCAGCGGTCTGGCAACATTCCTGAGAGCTTATGAAGACCTGGAATTGGTAGCTGAAGCAAAGAACGGCCGGGAAGCGGTCAGGCTTTGTCACGAAAAGCAACCGGATGTGATCCTAATGGACCTGATGATGCCGGAGATGGATGGCATTGAGGCAACGAAAGCGATTTTAGCAGAAAACCCGGGGATTAAGATTATCGCCATGACCAGTTTCGAAGACGAGCAGCTGGTGCAGGGTGTGCTGGCAGCCGGAGCGATCAGCTATTTGCTCAAAAATATCACCTCTGACGAGCTGGCCAAGGCAATCCGGGATGCGGTTTCGGGTAGGTCAACGCTTTCGCCTGAAGCAGCCAAGGTGCTGATCCAGGCTACCCGTCCCTCGAAACAGCCATTATTCGACCTGACGGAGCGCGAGCAGGATGTATTAAATCTGGTCGTTCAGGGGCAGAGCAACCAGCAGATTGCCGATAGCCTGGTCATCAGCCTCGCCACGGTGAAAGCCCACATCAGCAATATCCTCTCCAAGCTGCAGGTTTCCAGCCGGGCAGAAGCTATCTCGTATGCGGTAAAGCATAAGTTAGTTTCGCTATAAACTCAGTATCCTACTTTAGTATACGGAACGCGCAACTTTCGGATAAGACAAAATATAACCCAATAGACAATCAACAACTCCTCGGCGGATGGATGTGCCCGAGGAGTTTTTCTACTATAGTGTACATAGACTGATTTCTACATTGAGGAATGACTTTTATGAATCATCTTGTTTTTCTTGACACACATGCAGGCGAGCTGGAGAAAATCTTGAGCGGCGTAAAAACGATACTTGTGAAGGAATTCGATCCTGCACAGATCACTGCACACCCCGTGATTCTGGACGACAGCCTGTACTTCTTGAGGGATCAGGATGAATGTACCCTGCGCGTAAAAGCTACTGTGGTTCATGTTCTGTTCTTTACCAATCGGGTTGGCGAGGATTTGTCGCATATTTTAAAAGAGTTGCAGCCCAGGCTGTAGTTAACAGATGACCAGACAACTACTGGTCTGCCAAAGGACAGGTGCTGCTGGTTGAATTTGGATCTGCGCAAAGGATCGGCGTGATCCAGGTTGCATCCAATGAGATCAACGACCGGTCGGACTGGATCCCTTTCGATGCATTCAGTCTGCTTAGCTAAGAGGAGGTTTATACGAACACCAAACCTTCCATGCAAAATCAAGGAAATGGATTTCCAATGCTTGACAAGAAAGCGAGGCACAGCATGAACTCTAAAATCGATCGTAAACGAATATTCATCTTTTTGGGCATTGCCTTCGGGATCACCGTCGCGGTGGTAGTGTGGGGTTTCTTTACCGGAGGGGTCGATAGTACTTTCTCTCCAAAGACCGACTTAATGAGCATCGTGATGTATGCGATCGCGTTTGCCCCGGCGTTAGCAAATATCGCCACCCGGTTGATTACGCGTGAAGGTTGGTCAAACACCTACCTGCGCCTGAACCTGCGTCGCGGCAGGCCGTACTATCTGGCAGCCTTTACCCTCCCACTCCTGGCGATTATCCTGGGCGGGGCGATCTACTACCTGGTGTTCCCTGGCAGGTTTGACCCCTCCATGACCACTGCGCGCCTGGCGGGCGAAATATTAGATGACGATACCCTGGTGAGCGTCATGGGCAGGAGAGCCTACGAGGGCTTTTTACAGATCCTGTTTGGAGCGGCGCTTGTGTTTATTGGCGAGGAGTTTGGCTGGCGAGCCTACCTGCTGCCAAAGCTGATGCCGGTCGGCTCTCGTAAAGCCGTCCTGCTGACAGGCGTGATCTGGAGCGCGTGGCATTGGCCAATGATCATCATGGGCTTTAACTATGGCACTGGTTATTGGGGCGCTCCGGTCTCCGCCTTGCTGGTGTTCACGTTGTCTATCCTGCCCCTCAGTATATTGTTATCCTGGCTGACTTTGCGCACAGGCAGCGTCTGGCCAGCATGCATCGCTCACGCCGAAAATAACGCCTTTTGCTACCTGATGATCTTATTCCTCATCGGAAAACCGGACCTGCTGATCGGCCCGTCAAATGAGGGGATTGTCGGATCTCTGGGGTATCTCTTGCTGGCTTTGCCAATCTTCCTCATCCCGGGTGCCCTTATGCCGGTTGCCATGGCTGTAAGTAAAAATTCAAAAGCGGTCGAGAAAGCCGCCGGCCAAACCAAGCTTGGTACCATTTCGTGAAAGGAACGAATAAAAAATGGACACTTCTAATTCTATGGTA
>JAGDMX010000117.1 GCA_017860725.1 Chloroflexota bacterium
CAGCGCCCAGCGGAAGCCCTCCACCACCCCGGTCATCGGGTTCAGGCAGGCCAGCCAGCGCCAGCCTTCCGGGATGATCGCCGCCGAGTAGGCGATCGGGGTGGCATACATCCAGAACTGGGTCAGGAACGGCAGGGTGTAGCGCACATCCCGGTACTGCACGTTGAGCGCCGACAGCCACAGTCCCACCGACAGCGCTGCCAGCACGGCATAGGCAACCAGCCCGGGCAGCGCCAGCACCTGCCAGGTGAGCGGCACACGGTAGACCAGCATCATCACCAGCAGGAAAATCAAGCCAATGGCGAAATCCAGCAGCCCGGCCGATACGCTGGAGAACGGGATAATCAGGCGGGGGAAGTAGATCTTGGTGATCAGGTTGCGATCCTCGACCAGGCTCTGGCTGGAATGGTTGAGGGCGTAGGCAAACAGCTGCCAGGGCAGCAGCGCCGTCAGGGTGAAGACCGGGTAAGGCACTCCACCGGAAGGCAGCTCCAGGAAGTAGCCGAAAATCAGGGTGAAGAGCACGGTAGCCAGCAGCGGCTGCAGCAGTGCCCAGGCTACCCCCAGGGCGGTTTGCTTGTAGCGCACCTTGATATCTCGCCAGGTGAGGAAGTACAGCAGCTCGCGGTAGCGCCACAGGTCGCCCAGGTCGAGCGAAATCCCGCGCCGCGGCGGCAGGATTTCGATGGTGGGGGGTTGACTGGCTGGATTTTGCTGTAGAACTGTGGACATAATAACCTGTTACGTTTTTGTGGCCTGGTGCTGCTGCTTACATACCCTAATATTGTACATCAATCCAGAAAGCTACCTGCCGAGAATAAAAATCTGCCTGGCAGTCTGTACGGATCGCTGCCAGGCAATTATGTTTACGAGTATGACTATTAAAATAACATCAATGACGATTCACTGTTGCTCAGGACAACCATTCCTCAATCGATGCCCCCAGGCCTCCAAAGAGAGCAGATACTTCTTCACCGAAGATAACAATAGCCACCACAACAACTATCGCGATAAACGCGACCAATAGGCCGTACTCAGTTAAGTCCTGACCGCTCTCGTCAGTACGTAATTGATAAACGAAGCCTTGAAACCATTGGAATATATACATGCCCATTTTATATCCTCCCTATTTGGTGCTAAAACCACAATAATATATATCTAATCAAGTTCTTTCAAGATTATACCACGAATTATTTGTATGACAACAATGATTCGACGGATTTGTACAAATATTTATGCATAATTTACTCGGTAATCGGGTATACCCGTGAAGCTTCACAAGAACAGCACAATTAATGCGCCCAGTATCATAAATGGGCCATAAGGGAAAGCTGTACCCAGGTTATAACGGCGCTGTATTAGCATCAAGATGATAAAAATCAGGCTGAAGCCCCCCGCCAGGACGATAGTTAAGAAGAGACTTTGCAAGATGCTGGGCCAGCCAACCAATAGTCCAATGATCAATCCAAGCAAGACATCTCCAAACCCCATGGCAGCCTCCTGAATTGTTGAGCCCCGTACACGCCCAGCCACGCGCGCAAAAAGAATACCAAAAAGAAACAGCACCAGCATCAAGGTAAAGCCAACCAATCCGCCAAACAAAGTAGCGGACAAACCCAGACGCAGGCTACCGGCGATCATTCCAATGACAACTCCCACGGCACTGGTGATATGCAGGATCAGGCGGTGCTCCTGGTCGATGATCCAAACCAATCCGAAGTAAATGAGGATGATCAGCCAGGCAAAATACCCTAATCCTTCCGGCGGATTAAGGGCCAGCCAGATGGATATCAGCATAAACACAAAAACGACGACCCATGTGCGTTTAGAGCGTTGAGAATCGCAGTGAATACAGCGGCCCGGCCAAAGAAGATAGCGTATAGCTGGTTGGGGTGCATTACAGCTTTGACAGACGGCCAAGGTCAATTTACGATTGGTAGGTAATATGTCCGCCAGATAATTGACCAACATACCAGCCAGCCAACCTAGCAGAGCAGCTCCAGAGACTATGACTATTGTTTGAAATACCTGGTCCATGGCTGAGCTATTCTGGTTGGCTTAACACGCGCCAAAACCGCTTGAGGCTGAAGGATTGCCCGGAGAGCAAAACCTGTGCCCGGAACACGCGCGCTACCGCACGCAACACCAAATAAGTCGACCCCACCAGTAAGGCAGCTGAAAAAACCATTTGCCAGATAGGTACAGAAGCGCTTACCAACCGGGCAATCATCGTCACCGGGGAGGTTAACGGAAATAAACTCAAGATGATCGCTACGCTCCCATTTGGCTCGCGAATAATCAAATTAATCAGCAACAGTGGAAGCAACATTGGCACCACCAGGAAAAAAGATAGCTGGGATGCTTCGCGCATATTAGGCACAAGCGCGCCGATCGAAGCCATTAAACTGGCATATAGTGCATAACCTAAAGTAAAGAAGAGTAAACCAGCCACAAGAAGCTCCAGCGTTATTGGATGCTCTTTTAAGAATGGAATGTCCTGGCCACGCAGCCGCACCAGAATAAAAGCTGCTCCAAGCCATATAGCGGTTTGTATCAAACCCGCGGCACCCAGCCCCAGGATTTTACCAGCCAGTAGCTCATGTGGCTTGGAAGAAACCACCAGGACTTCCAGCATTCGATTTTCGCGATCTTTATTGACACTGCTCAACAGTAGGCTGGCAGATGTCAGAATGGCAATATAAAACAACAATGTAGCCGTATAGGGCAGGAAAAAAGTCAGGGGATTATCAGGATCGTATCGAGCATCGGCTTCCAATAGTGTAGTCTGTAGTTTGAGGGGGTTGTTGATTTGAGCTACCAGGCGGTCATCACCATTCAGGAGATTGAACTGTAATGCTTGCTGTATCGTTTGAGTTCGGCCGAATGCCGCGATCGGGTTGAAGTCCCTCCAAACGGCGATGATACTTCCACTTTTCAAGTAATCGGCTGGAATGAGATAATAGACATCAATCTGACTGCTCTGAAGCGCTTGTTGGGCAGATGCCTCGTCTGGGTAACGCTGTAGGGCTTCGGGTGGCATCGAACCAGGCAGCTTTTTAACCAGACCGCTGGCATCAACAAATCCTTCCTTTCGTTTCTCTACCATCACAGATGATTCGGAAGAATTTTCAGCCGCGGCTGCAGACCTGCTTCCTATGGCAGGCAAGATGCCGAAGAGCAGCAATGCCAGCAGAGGCATCCCAATCGAGGCAAACACAAAAGATTGCCGCTGGATTGTGGTAGTGAATTCGTGTCGTAGCACAAGCAGGATGTTGGACAAATTATCGTCCTTTGAGCAGCCACAACCGGCCGAGCATTTGTTGCAAGGATAGGTGTTTCCCATACTGCAAGAGCCCGAGGCGAAACAGCCTCCCCGCTAGCCACAGGCTGAAAATTGCGCTGCACGCCAGTATCGTCAGGCTCAATGCTACCTGCCAGGTTGGTAGCGGCACTAGGCTGGCGCGCAGAGCTAAAGTAACCGGCGCTGTAAATGGAATCAGACTCAACCAGACTGCCAGGGAGCCATTGGGGTTAGTTAATATCTGAGTAATAAACAGGAATGGGAGGATAAAGGGTAGTGAAAATGGACCAGTGATTTGCTGACCTTCTGTAGCTTCCGTTACAACAGCGCCAACCGCCGCCATCATGGCCGCAATAATGACGAAGGATAGGAGCAAGGTAGCCAACGATAAACCAACCAATCCAGGAGATATGCGGAAAGAACCCGAGAATCCAAATATCCTGATTCCCACCCAAACGGCTGCCAGGATTACTCCGACCCACACGATTAGTTGCGTCATTCCGATCGCTAAACTTCCAATGATCTTACCTCCCATCAGTTGGCTGGGTGTGACCGAAGTCAAGACGATCTCCATGGTACGATTCTCTTTTTCTTCTGTCACTGCCTGCATCAGGTAGCCCGAGGTGCTGAAAATGGCAAGCATGAAAACGAAGAACAGCCCTATCGGAAGAAACAAACCGGGCCAGTCGTTAGGACCGAACTGGCGCACGCCGTCAGCACTTCGGACATATAATTGATTTCCCGATGCGAGCCGCTGTGCCACTTCCGCTGGCAGGTTCTGCAGGAGTCGCTGGCGGACTTGACCGATAAATTGGCTTTGTGTTGCGCCGCCCAGCGGTTTAGCAGCCACCAGGCGAGCATGGCTGGTTTGCAAAAAATCAGATTCTAGAATGTAATATCCCTGGATACTCCTGGATATTAGAGCCTTCTCAGCATCCGATTCATTTACATACTGCACAAATGGTTCAGGCAGCGGAACCTGTAGCAAGCCTGAATAATCAATGTACCCGACCGGCAAGCTGCTCAGTTCGGAACGAACGGCGAGGCCGCTAATCAGTCCGGCGAAGAGCATAAACGCCGGCAGGCTAATCAGGGCGAAGATAAACCGGCGGCGGAATACATGGCGGCTATATTCATGGAAGGTAATTTGCAGGAATTTCGCCATAATAAGCGCTATACTTTGACCACACGCAAGAATATTTCTTCCAGGGCAGGAAGGGCAATTTCAAACTGCTCTACCTCCGCTCCCGACAGAACAAGCTGATTGAGGACCATTTGCGGTGTGGTAACATCGTCCAGCTCAATGTGGAAAGCGGCATTATGACTGGTGCAGGAGGTGACGCCAGATAGATCAGGCAACGGATTTGTAGTGCGGACCAATACCGCGTGGCCTTTATGCTGCCGCCGTATTTCCGCTAGTTCTCCATACAGAATTACCTGCCCGTGATTTATTAATACAATCCGGCTGCATAATTCTTCAATCTGCTGCATCATATGAGTTGACATAATGATGGCCACACCTTGACGACTTAGGTCAACCAATAACGACTTCACCATTTGGGTGTTGACCGGGTCCAGGGCACTAAACGGTTCATCAACAATGATCAAGTCGGGTTTATGCAGCAGTGTAGCGATAATCTGGGCTTTCTGTTGCATACCCTTACTCATTTCCTTCACTTTCTTTTTCTTATATTGTGTAAGCTCAAAAAAATCCAGGTACTCAGCCAGACGTTGGCTTGCCTGAGATTTCGGTACGCCTTTCAAGGCTGCCATGTAGAGCAAAACCCGCTCCAGAGATAAATCCTGGTAAAGGCCGCGCTCTTCCGGCAAATATCCGATATGGTTTTTTCGGTGCTCGTCAATTGCACCACCCAATACGCACACCTGACCCTGGTCCGGCCGGTAGATATCCAGGATCAGACGTAAGGTAGTCGTTTTACCTGCGCCATTCGGCCCGAGTAAGCCAAAGATTTCTCCTGGATTGACACTGAACGAAACATCCTGGACAGCTCTGGTATCACCAAAAGATTTATAGATATGCGATACTTCGACAGCTGAATTGGAACAGTTCATGATCTTGTTTGTAATCAGGGATTATATCGAATAAAGGTGAAAACACAAAAAACGAGTTTTTGCTCGGCAAAAACTCGATGTAATTTTCCGCGCCGGCAAGTGCACTTGCCGCGGCTTATTTAGCAATATTCGTTACGTACGCCCGAACGCCTGAGCAAGGGCCAGGTAGGCGATCTCGTACATCATCCCAAGTCAAGTTGCGCGCTTCTTGCCAGGTTTTGTTGATCGCAAACGTGATACAGCCTGGCCCGGCATGATAGTTGGCAATCGTCAGCTTCCATAAATCCTCATATGAAGCGACAGAACCAGGCACGAAACCGGTCAGATTGGTAACTGTCTCTCCCACCTGTGTGCAATTTGCGATCAGGACATTTGCAAACAATGAAATACTTTCGTTAGCCTTCTCCAGGTCTACCCCAGTAGGGCAGCTGTCGCAGTCGGCATTTGCCTGTGACGCCAGTGCGCCTCGTAGGAGAGCACGGTTTTCAATGCTAAGTTTCATGTAGCCTTCGGCGCAGACCTCCCGCGAGAGAACCAACGGACAGAAGGCCTGGTAAAAGACCGGGTTCCACATGAACAGAACGTCCACACCCTGATCGGTGATCTGTCCCAGGCCATATTCATAGGCATAGCGGAATTCACCCGGCCAAAACTGGCTTTCTTGGGCAAACAAGTTTTTCATGAGCTGGGCGGGAATTCCCAGAGCAACGGAGACGTCCATGATTTCAGGGTCGAACTGGTTTTGCCAAATGATCACCTGCGGCTGAGCCCTTTGCAAGCCGCACTCATTGGCATAACCATCAGATTGCAGCCCACCCGAGGGACAATCACTGGCATCCACCACACCATTGGCAATCAACCTGCCTGCCAGATAATAGAAAGGCTCGTCGGACGCCAGCAGCCTGCCATCAGCCGGGGTAGAAAGCCAGGTGGGTAGTGGGCTAGGTGGAAAAGATTGCCAGATCAAGGCACAGGTATCTACCGTCGGAGTGAAAACCTGGGTAAAGTTTAGTTGGAGATATGGTTTACTGCTGCTAGAGGTGGAGTTCCTGCGGTTATTTGCCTGGTTTAAGGTTGTTCGGTTGGAGGTATTGGATGAAGCGGAAGTGGTCGAGGGTTGAGGTTTAAGTTGCACCATTTGCAGGTAAAGCCCCTCACAATCCTGGGTGCTGGAAACATTCTTTTGACCTACAAGGCAAGGTGGCGTATTCAGCCAGGAGTAGGCCAGATCTTGCCCACACTTCGTAGCCACCTCGGCCAGATTCGGCACACCTTCATGGTTAACCGGAATTGCGCACAGAACCTCTTGAGTTTGCCAATTCATCAGCCACCAGGTGTATTTAGCAGGAGGGGGAGCTTTGGTGGTAGCAGCACGCGCAATACCCCCAGCAGTGCCTGGGATGACTCCCCATATTGCGACAGCTAGGAATATTCCAAAGAATACAAGTGCCTGGGCGAAGCGGCGTTTCTTCTCCATGCACTTACAAAGTTATCATGGTAGTAATGGATTGTCAATAGCTTAATGTAATCTGAGTCGGATGATTATTGGTAACCCGAATTTTTAATCATTAGTGTTCATTAATTGAACTCGACACTCGATAAATTAGAGTGAGCAGTCACCCTATGCTTGTTAACTAAAAAGAAAGCACGGATACCCAAATTTGAGTATCCGTACAGGCAGTGGTGGGCGCGGAGGGGCTCGAACCCCCGACCTTACGGATGTGAACCGTACGCTCTGACCAGCTGAGCTACGCGCCCTTTTGTTTGAGCGGCAGGAATTATAACCGATGTACTTGGGTTGTGCAAGTTTATTCCCATTGGGATTACTACCTAGC
>JAGDMX010000017.1 GCA_017860725.1 Chloroflexota bacterium
GTCATCGCGGCAGTAGACAATGAAGCCTGGCTGCCGCGCGGATTGGCACGCCAGCTGCGCGGCTGGCTGGAGCAGATCGGCGTGGCCTGCGCCACACCCAAGCCGCTGTGCTCACTTACCGAACAGGATTACGGGATCGCCCGCCGCCAGCGGCTGACCTACGATAGCCCGGTGATCGCCGAATTTGCCCATTACTTTGGCCAGCCCGAGTTAAAAATCGAGATCGATCCCGAGACGCGCACAATCACTGCCGTTCAGGTGCAGCGCGATGCGGTGTGCGGCTGCGCCCGCTTCGTGGCAGAGCGGCTGGTAGGGTTGTCGGCCGACGAAGCAGGCGAGCAGGCCGGTTTGCTGCACCACCATTACCCCTGCCTGGCCAGCATGGGGATAGACCCGGATTTTGGCGACACCTTAATGCACATCTCCGGCAATGTGCTGAAAGACAACGTTGAAGCGCAAGTCAGGCCGTTTAAACGGACTCAGTATATCGCTCCGGGGACGCACAGCGAGTAAGGTGACTGAAACTAATAGGGCGTCTGCCGAAGGTTAAGCGAGCGGCAAATGCGCTGGATATCCTCCACGGACAGACCATCTGCCATTTCCCCAGATTGCAGGTTCATAAACTCATAGCGCGCTGCCGCTTCAGCGTATTCGATGAGATCGGCAGCATGGGCGACAGAGCGGTCCGAGCGAGCCAGCACGCCATGCTTGCTCCACAAGACGATACAATGTGTGCGCAGGCTCTCCAAGCTAGCCTGCATCAACTCCTGCGAGCCGGGCATCATAAAAGGCAGCACTCCTATCCCATCCGGCAGGTTAATAATCGTCTCAGGTTGCCAGCGCAATAGCCGCCGATTCAAAGTAGCCTCGTCACGGTAGCGGGGAATATGGCTGAGGAAGGTCAGGTAGGGCGGCTGAGCGTGAATCAGCGCCTGGAAATTTGTGTTAGTATGATTGACCTGGTCGAGGTGAACCGCCAGGTGAGAGTTAAACTCGCTGGTAATGTGAGTAAATAATTTCTGTGGAGCAGTAAATAAGCGGGCCGTTTCGCCGTCCGGGTTAATGACGACTGCCGCCAGGGCAGCTAACGAATCATGGTGAAGGTATCGCAACCGGCAGCCTGAGCCGGTAACCAGTAATACCCGATCCGCCAGCTTTGGGACATGTATGGGCAGCACCAATCTCTCCTCTTTTGGAAATACGGGCTCCACTTCAACCGGCCAACCAAGGTAGACCGAGATATTCCCGGCAGCACCTTCGCAAGCGTTGAGTTCCACCATGCGCAGACCAGCATCACCGATCGACTTTAAAATCTCATCCAGGCTTGGGTACGATCCAGGAGTTGTCATGACGAGCCTCTTTGGGGGAAGGTTACTATTTCAATCAGAGAGATTATAGCCGTATTTATTTCCCAAATCTACGCAACAATATCGGATTCGGGCGCAGAGCTTTGCTATAATATTGATTGTTTGGCAATAAACCCCTGGAAGACGATTGAATGGAGGGATGACGATGACGTTAGAACAATTACGTGCCCAAGCGATCAGCACGGTATGGCAGGCAGTCGTGCAAAGCAAGGTCGACCTGTCGACGATCCCACCGGACCAACAGGAAAAGCTGGTGAGCACGATTGCCGATAATGTGCTGATCCTGGCTGACTCTCTTTTGAATACTCCATCGGAACCGGAGCTGGAGGAGGACAAAAAGGAGGTTGAAGAATTCGGCGAACAGGTGCTATGGCAGGGCAGGCCATTCCTCTCGCTGGTTGAGTTCTACACGCTAACCTCCGACCGGCTGAAAATCGTAAAGGGATTTATCTCCCGGGATATCGAAAACTTCGAGTTGGTGCGCATCCAGGATATCGATTTTAAGCAAAATATCAGCGAGCGGGCGCTGGGCATCGGGGATATTCATGTGCGCGGGCACGATCCATCCGACCCGGAGATTACCCTACGGAATATCAAACACCCAGAAGAAGTATACGAGACTATGCGCAAAGCCTGGCTGGAGGCGCGCAAGCGCCACGGGCTGCAGTTCCGCGAGTTCATGTAAGCCGTAAAAGCCAAACAATCCTAGAGAATGCCGATGCCAGACACTGTTGGCACCGGTGACTTTCTATGTATTCATTGAACTAATCCAGACGGAACCTGATGAACAGCAATGAAATCCTGACCTTATTTGACCGCAAGCAACGCCAAGAGATCGAATATCCCGACATGCGCAAAGAGGTCTCGCCTTATGTGACGCGCTTCATCCGCCCGGCACCCGGCTTGAGCCTGTTGCTGCACAGTCGTTTGACCGCAGATATCGCCGATCGCGTGATTCAGGAACAAATGGCCGACTTCACCCAGATGCAGCTCCCCTTCACCTGGAAGGTTTACGAATATGACCGGCCCGCCGACCTGGGGGAGCGATTGATCTCCTGTGGCTTTGAGCCGGATTCGGACCCGCCTGATGCGGTCATGATCCTGGATTTGCTAAATGTTCCACCCAGTCTATTAACTCCAGTTCAGGGCGACGTGCGCCGCATTACGCATGCTGACCAGCTGGAAGATGTGATCCAGGTGGAGCAGCAGGTTTGGGGAGGCAGCTTCGAGTGGATCCGGGCCAGGATGGGCGGGCATCTGGAGGTGCCCGGCTATCTCAGCGTATTTGTGGCATCTGTCGATCAGCAACCGGCCTGCACCGGTTGGATTTACTACAACCTTAAAGGTGGATTCGCCAGCTTGTGGGGTGGGTCAACCGTGCCGGATTACCGCCAACAAGGGCTGTATACGGCTGTACTGGCCGCGCGGGTGCAGGAAGCGATCCAACGCGGCTACCGCTTTCTAACCATCGATGCCGGAGCGATGAGCGGTCCGATCGTAGCCCGGCATGGCTTCCAGGTGCTGACTCACGCTACAACGTATGATTGGAAAATCGAGGAAAATTGAGGGGAAATCATTCATGTTGAATTACTGGACCAACAACATCCAGCGCGGATATGGCCTGGTACGCGCCAACCAAGGTGCGGGCCTGGTCAGCATTGTCACCGGAAATCCAGCCGACCAGATTTACTGGAGCGAGAAATTCAAGAGCACCAAAGGTGATATTTTTCGCGCCAATGGTGAAACAACCATCCTGTCCACCCTAGAAAAGGTGCGCAAAGGCAATTTCCTGGGGACGGTCAATGCCTGGCTGGAAACAAAAAGTTACCTGGAGGCGAGCCAGGTTGGGCTACCCAGGGTGGCGCTGATGAATATGGTTTTCGGCCAGGGCAAACGCCTCAGCCCATTCACCCAGGCGCTGTGGAACCGCAAGCCCGCTTTTCCAACCCCGTTACGCACCACCGCCGGGCATTACCTGACTACAGCCGAGCTGGCCTGTATCTCCTCCAATCTGATCATGGATCATCTGGAGGCTAATGGTTTCGAAGGGCTGGTAGTCAAGTGGGGCGATGAAGCCATTTTTCCGGGGATCGCATGGCAAACCAGGTGCCAGTATGATGAGATCGACGCAGTACGCTTTGTGTGGATTACCGAGCCAACGGAAACCCTGGCGCGCGAAAAAGATTGGGTAGTAATCGACCAGCAGTCTGGATACATGACTTTCCAGTTTGCCCGTCAGCGGCTCGATTTACTGTCACACAGACTGGAAAACCATGACCGGTCGATGCATCATCTGGGGGTCAACCTGGGCAGCCTGGCGATCAGCTACCGACTTATGGAGCTAATCCGAGAAATATTTGAGGCTGATGTTCGGGATGATCACTTGTGGATAGACTGGGATCCGTATGTGTGGATGGCCATTGCCTGTGAGAGCGAGGCTGCCTGGCGCAAGGAGCAGGAGTACGAGCAGGGCATCGGCCTGGGTGGGATCGCGGAAATCGAGCGCCGTTACCCTCACTTCTACCAAAGGATCGATCAGCTCAAGAATACTTTTCAGGATCGCTTTAGGCGGCCGATTGCGGTACGAGCACTGGACTTCGGTCAGCCATTCTGGATGGATTGGGGGCTGCACATCAGCCTGCGCAATAGCCTGGAATTACTGACAAGCGACAGCAACCTGGGTACAGCCACCCGCGAGCTGTTTCAAATTCCATCCGAGCGCGACGCACACAACAATATCATTCTACGCAGCAGCCTCCCAGCCGGAGCCGATATCCGCAACTCGGTGATCGTAGATACGATCATCACCGATCCACAGACCGTTATCCGGGATGGCGTCATCGTAGCAGGGCGGCATCGCTCTGTCAGCATGCCCTATGGAGGCATCGCACTATTCTGTGGGGTAGGCGAGCTGGCCTGCAGCGGCTCAAGCTGCATCGCGTTCAGATCGCTGGGAAAGAGCCTGACACTGGAAGAAGGCGACCGCCATACGACTCTCGTATTGGCAAAGGATCAGTGGGAGGACCTGAAAACCAACGAAGACCTGGTGGATTTCTCGGGAGAGAATTATACACAGCCGGTTTTCGGCAACCGCCTTTCCTTCCAGGAAGCTGCGGATGTGGTCAGCCGGTTAGATGGTCAGGCACTGGACCAGGTGTGGTATGCCGCCTGGAGCAGCTGGCTTGATAGATAATTACCGGCGAGTCAGTTGACCGCCTGGATCAGCTCTGCCCGGCGCTTGCGGTATAAAATGATCGGCCCGTCACCCGGGATCAGGATCTCACCGCCGCGCAGGTCCGAGCGCTTGGGGCGCTGCGTGATCACCACCCAGCGATCCTGGCGCTCGATCATCAGGTTAGCCAGGTTGCCCAGATTGCAAAAAATGCTGCGTAGGACGGGCACCTGCACTATTTTCTGGTAGAAACGCAAATACAGCCGGGTGTTCTCTTCATCGATAGGGGCAAAAGCCAGCACGACACGCAAGTCATCCGCAATCCAGTTCTGCCACAGGTTCGGAAAATGGAACTGCAACGAGGGGTGGCGTGAAGGCGGGGGTAGCTCGGAGGGCTTTTTGGCAACCTGCCCAATATCTTCTTCACTGTAAACCCAGATGTTCAGCAAATCGTCCGACTCCAGGGTGCTCAGCGGACCATGGATCACCATGCGCTGGCTGCGCCCAATGGTCGTGCGGTGAATGAATGGGACGTGCACCGCATCCAACTGGTTTTCAATCACCCGGGAGTAATGTGTTGGCCAGGTATCGTGCAGCGTAGCATAAGCGAAATCTTCACCGATCGACTCAAACCAGGGCAACAGTGGATAATCAGGCTGAGGCTCACCCCACCAGAGGTAAATCAGGCCATGCGCTTCACGGACCGGGTAGGTGTGAACCTGTAGAGCCTTGGGCAGAGCGGCCGCCCGCCCGTTGGCCGGCACCAGGCGCACCTGCCCGCATCGATCAAACTCAAAGCCATGAAAGGGACACTGCAGGTGATCATCCAATATTTTGCCGGCGGATAATGCCACGCCGCGATGCGGGCAGAGATTGCGCATGCAGCTCAGCTTCCCCTGACGGTCGCGCCACAGGACTAATGCCTCGCCCATACGCAGCACCCCAACCGGTTTACCAGAAGGGACTTCCTTCGACTCCAGGATGATATACCACTGATTGCGAATCATGGATGCTTCTCTTCTCCTGAATATAGATAGCCTCAGTTCGGGGGGAAAAAAGGGGTGTTATGGGTTTATTTTGGGCGGCTCCGCCGCCCAAAATAAACCCATAATCCTTTTATCCCGAATTCACGTTAGATATATCACTGCAGCCCTGTCAGGTCGGCGCGAATTTCCCAGACGCCTCCGCTGACCAATTTTTTCGTATAGGGTACACCGCTGTGCTCGACGAAATGCAGAATTCTCTCGTTGAGCAGGTGCACGCTGCCCATTAATGTCTTCACCCCGTGGTCGCGGGCGTATATGACAAGCAACCGGATGGCCTGGGTTCCCAAGCCACGATTCTGATAATCATCGCGCACTACAATACCCACCTCTGCCAGGCCAGGTTCTTCACCCGGCACAATGCTATAGCGGGCAAAGGCAACGATGCGCTCCTGCCCAGCCTCTTGCACTGCCCCAATAAACCCCATATTCTGCTGATAATCCATCTGCGCCAACTGACGGGCGCGTTCGTCGGTCAGCTCGGTCAGCGGGCCAAGGAAGCGCATATAGACAGTCTCCGCAGACAGGTGGGTGAAAGCCTCCTGCAAAAGAGGCGCATCGTCTGGGCGGACGGGTCGTAGAATAACAGGGGTCCCGTCTGGTAGGGCGATCGTCCGGGTATACTCCGCTGGGTAACGGACATCTTTCATATGTCTATAATCCTACTTGCAAAGCGACACATCGTCAATCGTTTGGCGCCGGCAACCTTGACTAAGACACAATCTGTACAGTAAGATGAACAGGCTCAAATCATCATGAAAACCCCTGGAGAAAGAAAATGAAGACAGAAAAAGAGAAAATGTTGGCTGGGGAGCTATACAATGCCCAGGATCGCCAACTGGTTTTAGAGCGGCGGCAGGCACGCGATCTGACCAAAGCATTAAATGATTCGCGCGACGAAGAGCAAGATAAACGCCTGGGCATCCTGCACCAACTGTTAGGCCAGACCGGCACAAATGCCTGGATCGAGCCGCCTTTTTACTGCGATTACGGTTCCAATATCAGCCTGGGTGATAATGTGTACTTCAACTTCAACTGTATTATCCTGGATGTCTGCCCGGTGGAGATCGGAGATAATGTGATGTTCGGACCCAACGTTCAGATTTACACTGCCACACATCCGGTGAATCACCTGGAACGGAATAGTGGATTAGAATTTGGCAAGCCGATCCGGATCGGTTCGGATGTGTGGGTAGGCGGCAGTGCAGTGATCTGCCCGGGCGTGACGATTGGAGCGCGCAGCGTGATCGGCGCCGGCAGCGTGGTCACCAAGGATATCCCGGAAGGTGTCTTTGCCGCCGGCAATCCTTGCAAAGTCATTCGCGAGCTGGAATAAATGGAAGTCATTCAGATTTCTAAGAGGACCGCCCGCCGGTTCGTGATGGGCCTGCAAGGCTTATGGCCGGGACGCCGTTGGTCTGGGGTGCAAGGCACAGATGCAGCCCTGCACACGATTGAAGCGATTCAATTGGATCCATTGAATGTAGTGGCGCGCAGCCATGACCTGGCGCTGTGGGGGCGGGTGGTAGATTACCGGCCTGAACACCTGTACCAACTGCTTTATACAGATCGGCGCGGCTTCGATTACGGCGGTGGGCTGTTCGTTTACCCAATGTCTGAGCTGCCTTACTGGCGGCTCCATATGAGGCGCAAGGTGCAGGAGCCGCGCTGGGCTAACTTTGCCGCGGAGCATGCGCATATCCTGGAACAGGTGCGAACCGAGCTGCGCCAGCGGGGGCCGCTGGGCAACCGGGATTTTACTGGCAATGCCCGGGTGAACAGCTACCGCGGCAGCAAGGATACTTCCCTGGCATTGTATTACCTGTGGCTGGCAGGCGAGCTGATGATCGCCGACCGTAAGGGTTTTGAGCGCATCTATAACTTCTGCGATAAGATCGCACCACCGGAATTAAATTACATGGCGCAGGAGATAGAAGCCGAAGAATATTTCGCCCGCAAAGCGATTGCTTTCCTGGGAATAATGCGCGAGCGCCGGTGGGCCGCCAATGTCTCAGATTATATCCAGAGGCGGATCGACAAGACGGAGGCCAAAACCTGGCTAAACCGGCTGATCGAGCAGGGGGAAGTAGCGCAGGTTCAGATCGAAGGCTCTACCGAGGGCTGGTTAGCGCTAGAAACGAACCGGCCGCTGCTGGAGTCTTTACAGTGCGGCGAAATCCCGACGGACTGGCGTGCTTGCCTGACCAATACAACCGAAGAAGCAGTTTTTCTGGCCCCGCTGGATATTGTCAGCGCGCGGGGGCGTGCTGCGATCCTGTTCGACTTTGAGTATATCTGGGAGGTCTATAAACCCGCTGCCCAACGCCGCTGGGGATATTACACGCTACCGATCTTGTACGAAGACCGGCTGGTAGGTCGCCTGGACCCGCGGCTGGTGCGCAGCACGATGACCCTGATAATCAACGGCTTCTGGCTGGAGGAGGATACCTTAGCGGGCGACCCGTCGTTTGCCGAGGCATTGGGTAGGGGGTTAGCCCGTTTTGCTGCCTTCCTGGAAGCCCGCCATGTCAATATCGCTTCCATTACCCCGCAAGCACTGCGCCTGAAGATCCAAAAAATCACCGGCCAGGCGGTCGATGTACAGGTATAGGAAATGAGCCAACCCACCAAAATCGTCGTCATCGGCGCCGGAAGCGCTTCTTTTGGCGAGAACACCCTGGCAGCCATCCTGCGCTCCAACAGGCTGCGCGGCAGCCACCTGGCGCTGGTCGACCACAACGCCCAAAACCTAGAGATCGTGGGGCGGTTGGCGGAGCGCGTGAACCGGGAATGGGGAGCGCAGCTCAACCTGAGCCTGCACAGCCATCATCGGGAGGCATTGCCCGGGGCGGAATTTATTATTTCGGCGATCGAAGTCGGTCCGCGCGAGGAACTGTGGCGTAGCGATTATGAGATCCCGCTCAAGTACGGCGTACGCCAGCCATATGCCGAAAACGGCGGTCCGGGAGGCTTTGCTCACGCAGCGCGCAACCTTGGCCCTATTCTGGAAATCGCCAAGAGTATGGAGGCAGTTTGCGCCGATGCATGGCTGATCAACTACACCAACCCGATGGTGCGCATCTGTGATGCAGTAAACCGCTACAGCCGGATTAAAGTGGTGGGCTTGTGCCACCAAATCTTGATCGGTTACTGTATGGTGGGGATGGCGCTCAGCCGCGATCTGGGAATTGATGTCCCCGCAGGAATCACCGGCATGGAGGCCGACCCGCGCCTGATGCCGCTACGCCGCCAACTGGTAAAGCAAGTACTGCCACGCCTGGAGATCGAAGCCGCCGGGCTGAACCACTTCACCTGGGTGCTTGCCATCCGAGACCGGCAATCTGGGGAAGACCTGTACCCGCTCTTTCGCCAACGTTGGGCAGAGCTAGAGCCGCAGTTCGAGCCGCTCACCCGCAAGGTGTTCGAGGCCTTCGAGTTGTTTCCGGTACCAGGCGATTCGCACCTGTGCGAATACCTGCCGTGGGTCAGCGATCCCGTTTCCAAACCATGGGATAAATACCACCTGCACCTTTACGATTGGGACGGCTGGACCGGTCGGCGTGAGCAGGGTCTTCAACGCTTGCAGGCCATGTCCGCAGGGCAAATGCCCCTCGACAGCCTGCGGGAGGCCGACTCGGAAGGCGCGCTGGAAATTATCGAGAGCATCACCGGAGGCAGTTCACACAGGCACCTGGCCGCCAACCTGCCCAATCAAGGACAGATTCACAACCTGCCTGCCGGGGCGATCGTCGAGACACCGGTAACCATAGACTCAGGGGGGATCCACCCGGTGATGGTCGGTGCGCTGCCCGAAGGAATTACCGAGCTGTTGCGCCGCGAGGTTGCTGTCGGGCAACTCAACGTGGACGCAGTGGTAACAGGCGACCGCGAGCTGGCATTGCAGTGCCTGCTGCTCGATCCTGTTGTGCGAGACCTGGATGTGGCGGCGCAAATCCTGGATGATTACTTGCTGGCATACAAAAACTATTTACCGCAATTTTGGAAAGAGGCTTAGATGAAAATCACTGTGATTGGAGGCGGCTCCACTTACACGCCTGAGCTGGTCAGCGGCTTTCTCGAGCGAATCGAACAGCTACCGGTCAGCGAGCTGTGGCTGATGGATATCGACCCGCAGCGGCTGGAAATCGTAGGCGGCTTTGCAAAACGCATGGTCAACGCCAGAGGCAATCCGTTTAAGATCATCTTGAGTAGCGACTTGCGCCAGGCAATCGCCGGGGCTTCTTATGTCATTACCCAGCTACGGGTGGGGATGATGCCTGCCAGACGAAACGATGAGTACCTGGGCAAACGCCACGGCTTGATCGGGCAGGAGACCACCGGAGTCGGCGGGATGGCCAAGGCCCTGCGCACCATCCCGGTGATCCTGGGTATCGCCCGGGAAATGCAGACCTCCGCTCCAGGAGCATACCTGGCGAACTTCACCAATCCCGCCGGTCTGGTCACCGAAGCACTCAGCCGCTATGCCCCGGCCGTCCCCTCGGTGGGCGTGTGTAACGTTGGCATCACCACCAAGATGAGGATATTGCAGGATTTAGAGAAGCGGCTTGGTCAGCCTATCGACCCCGAGCACGCTCAGCTGAATACGCTCGGCCTCAACCACCTGACCTGGCACCGCGGCTTCACCGTGGATGGTGAAGAGCTGTGGCCGCAGGTTTTCACAGGATACGTCGAGTCCATGCGCGACGACCCCACCCCCGCATGGGATCCGGATACTTTGGAAGCGCTGGGTATGATCCCCAACTACTACCTGGAGTATTTTTACTACACCGATCACAAGCTCAAGCTGCAAGAAGCCTGGCCTCCCTCCCGGGCCGAAGCAGTGATGGAGATTGAGGAGTCTTTACTGCGCAGCTACGCCAACCCGGCGCTGGTTGAGCCACCGCCCGACCTGATGAAGCGCGGCGGAGCCTACTACTCCACCCTGGCAACCCAGCTCATCACCTCCCACTATAACGACCTGGGACAGGTGCACATTGTGAACATCCCTCACCGGGGAGCCGTCCCCGGCTGGCCTGCGGATTGGGTGGTTGAGCTGCCTGCCAGGGTGGATCGTCAAGGTATCCACCCCCTCCCGGCTGAGCCGCTGCCGCCGACTTGCTTTGGGCTGGTAACACAGATCAAGATGTACGAGCTGCTGACCGTCGAGGCGGCAGTGCACGGCGACCGTAAAGCCGCTTACCAGGCGCTGTTAGCCCACCCGTTGGGTCCGCAAGCCGACCGTGCCCAGGAGGTGCTCGACGATATACTGGAAACCAACCGGCCTTACCTGCCGCAGTTTTTCAAGTAAGCCGCTCTCGATTGGTGTGATACAGGTAGATATGATGCAATACTTCCTTGGAATTGATGTCGGCGGGACGAAAACCGAAGCTCTGGTGGCGGATGATTCGGGGCAGGCATTGGGTATCGGGCTGGCTGGCCCTGGGAACCACGAGATGGTCGGCTATAAAGGGCTGGAGGCGGCTCTGCATGAGTCGGTCGAAAGTGCACTACAATCGGCTAATGTAGATAAAGACAGGATTGCGGGAGCCGGATTCGGGATTGGCGGCTACGATTGGCCTTCTGAGCTGACTGCCACATTAGAGTGCATCCAAACTCTGAACCTGCGCTGCCCCGTAGAGGCGGTGAATGATACCGTGATTGGCTTGATCGCTGGGGCAGAAAAAGGCTGGGGGATCGCCGTGGTTGCCGGGACCGGTAACAATGTGCGCGGTCGCGACCGGCAAGGCCGGGAAGGGCGCATCACCGGGAATGGCACGCGCTTTGGTGAATACGGCGGCGCCAGCGAGCTGGCAGCCCGGGCACTCCAGGTAGTGACCTACGAATGGACGCGGCGCGGTCCACCCACTGCCCTGACTCCAGCCCTTATTATGTGGACAGGGGCCAAAAACCTGTCTGACTTGATTGAAGGCCTGGAGATTGGAATTTACGATATAAACGCCAAGGCCGCACCATTGATCATCCAGGTGGCAAACCAGGGCGATCCGCTGGCGCGGGAAATCGTCGCCTGGAGCGGCCGTGAGCTGGGTTTATCTGCCGTGGGTGTGGTTCGCCAGCTGGGCATCGAAAACGAGGAATTCGATGTGGTGCAGGTGGGCAGCCTGCATGAGGCTGGATCGTTATTCACCGACCCGCTACGCCAAGCCATCCAGGAGGTTGCGCCGCGGGCGCGCCTGGTGCGGTTGAAAGCCCCACCGGTGATCGGCGGTGTGCTGCTGGGGATGGAGAAGGCCGGTCTGGATGGCAACCCTCTGCGCCGGCGGCTGGCTACCTCAACCCTGGCTTTACAGGCAGCCGTCCAGCGCTAATTCTTAAAACTTCCAAGAATCCATGGCTGTCCCGATAACCCACACCCGGACTGCAGCGCGCAACCTGCTCTATACCCGGGCTTATTTCTTCGCCTCGATTGGTGCTGGGGGATTTATCCTGCCTTTCCTAGCCTTGTTTTATCAGGAACGAGGCTTGAGCGGCTCCCAGATTGGCTTGTTGGTCGCCACCGCCGGGATCGCTGGCACTCTGGCGGCACCAATCTGGGGTCGTCGGAGTGACAGCTCACCGCATCCGAGGAGGCTACTGCAACTGGCGCTGCTTGGTTCGGGTGTATGCATGTTGCTCCTCGGTTTGCAAACCACATTCTTATGGATGGCGGTTTTTGTAGCCAGCGACGCCTTAGTGGGTGGAGGCCTCGAGCCGCTCTCCACTGCCCAGGCTCTGGCAGTGACCAACCGCGAGAAGTCCGGATTCGGCAGCATTCGCTTGTGGGGCTCGCTGGGTTGGGCCATTATTGCTCCCATCTCCGGCTGGATGATTGAGCGCCGCGGGCTGTACTCGGCCTTTGTGGGGTATTTCATCGGGATGCTGGTCAGCGCCACCATCCTGGGGTTGGTCAGGACGGAGACCGCCGCGCAAAGCCGCACTCCCAAACGCGAAGAAGAAGAGGCGAATCCAACGCCTGAGCTGTCAGACCGAAGCCAGGCACGGCAGCCGACCGGGAAGCTGCTGGCGACGCTAAGCAGAGATCGCACCATGGTGGGCCTGGCACTGGCGCTGACAATCCTGTGGCTGTGCGGAGCAGGCCGGTTACAATTCGAAGCCATTTACATGAAACAGCTTGGCGCCAGCGAGACCATTATTGGCCTGGCAAGCACTATCGGTGCCTTGATCGAGCTGCCTGCGATGCTTCTGGCCGATCGGTTAGTACGCCGCTACGGCGCAGGCGCAGTCCTGCAATGTTCGCTGCTCCTGCAAGCTGGAGGTATGTCTCTGGTGCTGATCTTCCCTTCCGTAACTGCCATTCTTGGGATGCGCGCCTTGAGTGGCATCTATTACAGCCTCTATCTGGTAGCGTCAATCGCTTATGTAGTGCAGGGTGCGCCGCAAGGGCGGGACAGTACAGTGCTGGCGCTGTACATGGTTACGCTACGAGGACTCGTGGGGCTGGTCGGGGCGCCGTTGAGCGGCTACTTGTATGATGTGTTAGGCGCTTACTGGTTGTACGCCGTCGCGCTAGGCGGCACGCTGCTCGGTTGGCTAACGCTGAGATTAACTGCTCGCCCGGTAACACCGGGCTATGCTACCAGCTTTTAGCGTCATGAAATATTACCCTGCCCTTTTGGGTCAGCGAGATGAAAGGATTGCACACGATGACAATTGATCTTATCACTCCTCAGGTTCAAGATTACATGCAAAGTTTTGTGCCGCCTCGGCCGCCAGAGATGCAAAACATGGAAGAATATGCGCAGAAGACCGGCTTTCCGATTATCGGACCGGCTGTGGGCTACCTGTGCTACCAAATGGCACGGCTGATCGGTGCCCGGAAAGTCTTCGAGCTCGGATCGGGATATGGCTACTCAACGGCCTGGTTCGCCCTGGCAGTCCGAGATAATGGCGGCGGCAGGGTATACCACGTCGTATGGGATGCAGACCTTTCACAGCGTGCCCGGGAACACCTGGGCGCTATGGGCTTCGAAGATATCGTACAGTATCAGGTAGGGGAAGCAGTACAAGCGCTGCGCGCGGCTGATGGAACATTCGACCTGATCTTCAACGATATCGAGAAGCCTGGATATCCGGCTTCACTGCCGGTAATCCAGGAAAAACTGCGCCCGGGAGGGGTGCTGATCGTGGACAACATGCTATGGGCTGGGCGGATTTTCGATCCAGGTGACCAGGCTGCCAGCACGCAAGGAGTACGCCAGCTAGCCCAGCAGATCAGCCAGAGCAATGCCTGGATAGCGAGCCTGCTCCCGATTCGCGATGGCCTGTTGGTGGCCTGCAAGAAATAGG
The DNA here is from genome assembly GCA_017860725.1 of Chloroflexota bacterium. Taxonomy (GTDB): domain Bacteria; phylum Chloroflexota; class Anaerolineae; order Anaerolineales; family UBA4823; genus CTSoil-045. The sequence goes on from JAGDMX010000017.1 coordinate 13,887, forward strand.
TTAAATCCCCCACCTGATCCCCACATCTAGGGGATGCTCTCTCACCCTCCGAATAATACAATAAAAATTATAAGGAGATTTCGAGATGAGTTACTCACAAGTTTTTAAACAATCCTGGCGCCTGGCCTGGAACCTGCGCGTCCTGTGGATTTTCGGTTTCTTGCTGGCGCTTACCTCAAGCGGCGGTATCTGGTGGCTAGGCACTTTGGACAATAATACGGCCAAGCAAGCCGGCATCACCGTTTACCTGCCTGATGAACAGGTTTGGCATTTTTTCAGGGGCGAAGGGTTGCGGATTGATCTCACCACGCCCGGCCAGCCGAAATTCCTGATCCAGCAGGGTTTTGGCTGGGTCGAACTGCAAGAAATTACCTGGCCAGAGTGGGATCTGGGGGAGGTTGACCTTTCAGCATTGTTAATTTTCCTGGCAATCGAGGCCGGTGTTCTGTTGCTTCTAACCATCTTGCTCCGCTACACCTCTGAGTCAGCAGTCATCCGCAGTGTAAACCTGCATGCAGCCACTGGCGAAAAACCGAGCTTTGCTTACAGCCTGCGCCAGGGATGGTCCCGCACGGCCTGGCGATTATTCGTGATCGACTTGGTGATATTCCTGGTTGTGACCATTGTCATGCTGGCCATTCTGTTGGTGGCCGCCTCTCCGCTATTGCTATGGGGCTCCGGGAACACCTTCGCTGGAATTATCGGCACGATCTTGTCGGCTGTGCTGTTCTTTCCCTGGATCCTGCTGTTCTTTCTGGTTGTTCCAGCCACATCGCTCTTGCGGGAAGTTTTCTGGCGAGCCTGCGCAGTGGGCGAGGTCGGTGCACCCGCAGCTATCGGTAAGGGATTTTCCGTCATTCGGCACAATTTTGCGGAAGTCATCGTAACCTGGTTGATCTGGGTCGGGATAGATCTGGTATGGCTGCTGGCTGCCATCCCCTTGTTCATCATATTGTCGCCACTCTTCGTTGTGGGGATCATGATCGGGGCTGTGCTGTGCATCGTACCCGGTCTGATCGTGGCGGGGATATCGTCGCTGTTCTTCAGCGGAATCACAGCCTGGCTGATGGGTGCGCTGGTTGCAGTCCCCATTTTCCTGGTGGCAATATTCTCGCCGATCACATTCCTGGCAGGATTCGTGCGTCTATTCCGCTCCAATCTGTGGACCCTGACTTACCGGGAGCTGCCCAGCCTGAAACAAGTCGAGCCAGCGGTTGCTGCTCAAACGGGCGCTCCGTTATCCAGGCCGGCTACTCCATAAATAATTTCGGCACAGATATCGCAATAAGGGCATCTCGTTTCCGGGAGTGGCGGCATACCTCCCGGAAACGAGATTTTTTAAACGCCTCGCTCCTCTGATCAGGTATCTTCCTAGATATTGTTGGAGCGTGGGTGCTCTTCGGCGCAATCTACCGCCAATACCCACCTCTCTCGAATTTTCGGATGAATTTTAAATCTACACAAGCACGTGGCATATTTTAGGCAATTAGGGTATCATCTTATCGAAAACGAGTCACAACCGCCATGAAATCCTACCGCAAAGAACTCTGGTTTAATATCCCGTCTCGCAGAAGTTTTATTAATATCACTCCCCAGGTTGTAGAATGCATACGTGAAAGCGGAGTAAAAGAAGGCCTGGCCCTGGTCAACGCCATGCACATCACTGCTTCGGTGTTTATCAATGATGACGAGTCCGGCCTGCACAAAGATTACGACGATTGGCTGGAAGAGTTAGCGCCACACGAACCGGTCAGCCAATACCAACACAACCAAACCGGCGAGGATAATGCCGACGCCCACTTGAAGCGGCAGATCATGGGGCGCGAAGTGGTGGTCGCCATCACCAATGGAAGCCTGGATTTTGGCCCCTGGGAGCAGATCTTTTACGGTGAGTTCGACGGCCGCCGGAGGAAACGCGTGCTAGTTAAGATTATCGGGGAGTAAAATTTCCAAGAAATATTCAGAGTATTTTAGTTATATATTCCCTCTACACCGGGTAAATCTCGTGTAAAATAGGGGGGATGCGTTTTCTTTTAACAAATCGACATGATTAGTAAGGACATTTCCAATGACAGAACCGACCTATAAACTCTCGCGCCGGGACTTTCTAAGACTGGCCGGCCTTGCCACTGCCGGGGTGGCACTGGCCTCTTGCGGGGTGAAGCCGCCTGCCTCCACGCAGCCTGCAGGAGGGCCGGTGCAACTGGTCTATCAGGACTGGCGTACGGAATGGTTCCCGGCCATGGCACAGGAAATGCTCACCAAGTTTAACTCCGAGCACCCGAACATCCAGGTATTCTATACGCCCGATCCTGAAAACAAGGTGGAAAAGATGCTAGAGGACTTTGCGGCGGGGACTGCCTCGGACGTATTTTCTGGGTGCTGTGATTTCTTCCCGGCCTGGGCGGATGCGGGCTATTTGCTGGATCTACGCCCCTATGTGGAGGCCGACCTGGACCAGAGCACAATCGACGATTGGTCGAAAGCCCAGTACCAGGCGCTTTTTACACGGGATGGCTTGCAGTATGCTTTGCCCATGTACCATGGCGCGCTGGCGCTGTACTACAACAAAGATCTATTCGATGCCACTAGTGTGGAATACCCGGATGGAAGCTGGACACATGAGGATTACCTGGAAGCGATGAACAAGCTAACCGTGCGGGATGGCTCCCAGGTCACCCAATGGGGCAGCATGTTTGACGTATCCTGGGATCGCATCCAGATGCACGTCAATGGGTGGGGGGGACATTATGTCAGTCCGGAAGATCCCAAGCGCTGCGAGATGGCATCACCCCTGGCATTGGAAGCTCAAGAATGGCTGCGCCAACGCATGTGGGATGATAAAGTGATGGCGACATTTCTGGATGTGCAAAGTCAATCCACCAGCCAGGCCTTTATCGCCCAAAAAATAGCCATGGTCGAAGATGGCTCCTGGGCTTTGAAAAACATCCTGGACGGAGCCAATTTTCGCGTGGGGGTGGCGCCCTTCCCAATAGGACCGGCGCGCCAGGTAACGCTGGGTACGACCGATGGTTTCGCGATCTTTAAAGGTACAAAGTACCCTGATGAAGCCTGGGAATTCCTGAAATTCCTGATCAGCAAGGATTATGGTCGCGCCATGGCGCAAGCTCATTTCTTGCAGCCGGCGCGCACTTCCCTGGTACCGGAATGGGCGGGATATATTCGCCAGGAATACCCGGAACAAACCAAAGAAATCAACCTGGAGGCTTTTGCCGATGGGCAAATTAAGGGCTATTCGGTAACAGTCGAGCATTTCCCCAACATGGTTGGTGTCGGAAGTATCGCTGAAGATGCCTGGGATCAGATTTTTACCTTGGGTAAAGCTCCGGTGAGCGAGATGGCCAATGTCTGCCAGCAGATTGAGGCCATTCAGCAGCAGGCAGGTGGATTGACACCCGGATCCTGCGAATGCGAGGCCGTCAGCTAAGCAAGAGTCATGAGCTTACATCGCCCCAAGTTCAAACTGCGCACCAAGATCATCGCCTGGTCCTTCATTCCCACGGCGATTATTTTGCTGCTGGTGGCAACAATGATTTACCTGGCCTACCAGCAAGAAACCGAGCGGGTGGTCATTAACCGTGACCGGGAGCTGGCGCTGGCGCGCCGGCCGGCTGTGTACAATGGCACGGTAGATCAACAGCGCGAAGCTCTCGAAAAATCCAAGAACCGGCTGGTGTTCTTCGATGGTGGGGTTTACTTGTTAAATAACCTGGGGGGCCTGATCGCAGCTCAACCAAACGATCCAGCGCTGATAGGGCAGGACTGGTCGGACCGTACTTTCTTTGAAAGCATGGTACGCTCACCTGGATTGTTTATCTCCAACATCGAAAACGAAGGGCCATATGGCGAGCAGGTGATCACCATGGCGGTACCCATCCTGGGTGAAAATGACGAGTTCAAAGGTGTCGCTGCCGGCATGTACCGGTTGGAATCCACACCAGCCAGCTCTTTATATGGGAACCTGCTGAAACTGCGGATTGGTCAAGGGGGAAAAGCCTACGTAGTTGACGGTCATGAAACGATCCTGTTCGCGACGGATACCAACCAAATCGGGAGCAGGTTTTCGAGCCACCCAGTTGCCCAACAGGCACTCCAGGGGGAGGTAGATGCCACACGCTCAATAGCACAGGATGGCAGTGACATCGTGGCGGGATACGCGCCGGTGCCGCGTACCCAGTGGACCCTGGTGGTCGAACAGGATTGGGACGAGCTGGTGCGCCAAGGGCAGGGCTATCGCCGCTTCTTG
>JAGDMX010000500.1 GCA_017860725.1 Chloroflexota bacterium
CCCTGCCGCTCAGGAAGCCTGCTGACGTGCGGAAATCCACCTTTTCGGGAAAGCGGCGCTTCTGATGCGGAGTGATAATGTAGCATCGGTTCGCCCATGCGGCAATTTCCATCGAGCCGCCAGAGCCGGGCAGGCGCACTTTGGGGTGATTGTAATCACCGATAACGGTGGCATTGATATTGCCATACCGATCGATCTGCGCACCGCCCAGGAAACCGACATCGACGTTGCCGCGCTGCAGGTAGAAGGCAAAGATATCATACATGCTGCACACGGCCAGCGCGCCGCTTACCAGAGTAGGATCTCCGATAGATAATGGCAGCCTTGCCGGCTGGGCGCCGATAACGCCCGCCTCGTAGATCATCACCAGGTTTGGGGCTTGGGTACGTCGCGCCAGGTTGCACGCCAGGTTAGGCAAGCCAACACCCACAAAGACCACATCGCCGTCACGCAACAACCGGGCAGCGTTGATCGTCATCAATTCTGGGGCAGAATATGTGTTGTGCTCTGTCATCTTTCACCTCACCCAACTCAATAATCCCCATAATCGACCAGCGCGCTCGGGCGGCTCTTCACAGCCAGCAGCCTGTGAACTTCTGGACCCAGCTTCTCCCAGTATTCGTGGCGGTCTTTCACACCCAGCACCCATTCGTCGATATATGCCTGCACCCCTTGTTTCGTTTTACTGACTTCATCCCAGGTCAGGTAGAAGGTATTGTCGCGGTCATAATAGCCCTGCGTGTAAGATGGATGGGATGCGTAAGGCTCGTGGCACACAGCGTCCACAATAAAGCCGGGTATCAATGTGCGATTTGGGTCCGAGCGGATGATAGCAGCATCGACAATTTCTTCGGCGGTCAGGATCACATGCCTGGCAGCAAATGCCGCTTCTTTCTGCTCGCCAATGATCCCCCAGATCTGGGCATTGCCTTCAGAGTCGGCGCGCTGCACGTGGACAATGGCTACATCCGGGCGCAGAGCCGGGACAACGACCACCTCCCGTCCAGAATACGGATCAACCACCGTGCGATGATTTGGATTGGCACTTTCCAGATCACCAGCGGCAGTTGGGTTCATGGGCATGAATGGGACGCCGGTTGCGCCAGCTTGCAGGCGCGAGATCATCCCGAAATGAGAATATTCCTCCCATTCCAGGTTTCCGGCCTCGATCTCTGCGCGCACAATCCGCAACGAGCCGACCCCTGGGTTTCCCATGTACGAAAAGATCACCTTACGCGCGCAGCCCGCCGCCACCATCTGATCGTAGATCAAGTCGGGTGTGGCGCGCGCCAGGACCAATTCCCTGCGCTTCTGGCGGATGATCTCGTGCCCGGCTGCAAATGGGATCAAATGCGTAAATCCAGCGGCATAGATACTATCGCCGTCCTGCACATACCGGCTGACAGCGTCTGATACCGATCCACATCATATATAAGCCCAATAACAGAAAAACCACGCCGAAACAAAAGTAGTAAAGGATCGGACTATCTACCTGGCTGGTTGCAAAATAAAACACTAGCAGGAGAATACCGCATAATAAGAAGAATTGCCCAACCTGCCACTTCTGCATGATCGCCACCAATTACACCTGGAGTTTGCGTCTGGATAGCTACGGCGGCATCAGGATAAGATATTTTTGTTGATATGGGCGGCGTAGCGCCCATATCAACAAAAAAGTGGCATTTTCCCGTTACCGCGTACTTACAAACCCCAATTCAGCACTAGACTGGTGTCGTACCGATACTCGTCAAGATTAAATTACCAGGGTCTGGATCTGCTCGTGCATGTACAGTGGCAGGTAGTAATGCCCACCCGCATTTTTTCCGGATGAGCCGGAGCCTTTCCACCCTCCAAATGGCTGGAAACCAGGCCAGGCGCCGGTCGTCGCCCCTTGAGGTCGATTGGCATAGGTTACCCCAGCCTGGATCTGATCGAAGAACCATTTCGTTTCCTCTGCGCTACCGTAAAAACCTGCGGTTAAGCCGTAGTTGACATCATTAGCCAGCTTCATGGCCTGGTCAAGATCCTGGACTTTTGCCACCGTCGTAATGGGCAGGAACATCTCATGCTGCCACAGGCGATGATCTAAGGGCAGATCGGCAACCAGGGTTGGTGCGCAGAAGTAGCCATTTGCCTGACGGCCATCGACCAGCACTTTACCGCCGGTCAGGAACTTTCCAGCTTGAGAAAGCTCCTCCGTAAAATTCTTGTAATCCTGGTAGGAGCTTTGATTCACAACCGGACCGACGGCCACACTGCGCTCTGTCGGATCGCCCACGACCAATTTATTGGTCAGCTCTACCAGGCGCGCAACCAGTCTGTCATACACGGGTTCTTCTATGAACACTCGCGAGCACGCCGAACACTTTTGACCCTGCAAGCCGAAGGCTGAGCGCACAATCCCGATGGCAGCCCGCTCCAGGTCTGCATTGCGAGAGACGATCGCTGGATTCTTGCCGCCCAGCTCGAGGATTGTCGGGCGCACATAGGTTCCATTGGCAAAATCGCGGAAGATCTTCATGCCCACATCGAAGGAGCCCGTAAATGTAACACCGTCCACCTGCGGGCTATCGATGAGCGCTTGCCCCAGCGTTCGCCCTGGACCGGTAACGTAATTGGCGACACCATCCGGCAAGCCGGCATCGCGGAAGCATTCTGCCAGCATGCGCACAACCATGGGTGTATCTGTGGCAGGTTTCATTACCACTGTATTCCCGGTCACCAGTGCCGCCCCTACCGGACCACCGGTCAGCGCCGTTGGGAAGTTAAACGGGCTGATGACGAGCCAGACGCCGTAAGGGCGCAACACCGAGAAGTTGATTGAGGTATACCCCACCAGTGGATCGCGCCCCATCGCTACCACAAAACCATCGTTCTTTTCCATTTGGAAACAGGCGTAACGGATCAGGTCTGCGGTTTCAGCCACGTCGCCCAGGGATTCCATGCGGTTCTTGCCTACTTCCATTGCCATAGCCGCCCCAATTTCGAATATGCGCTGGTCGATCAAATCAGCAGCTTTGCGCAACAAGGCCACCCGTTCTTGCCACTTCATCCCGCTCCACAGCGGCGCGGCGTTGCGCGCCGCACTCAGGGCATCGTGGGCGTCTTTCTCATTACCTTTCTGAAACACACCCAGGACAACACCCGTATCTACCGGAGATCGGTCTTCAAACTTCTCCTTGGAAAACCGATCCTTCCCGTCAATGATCATGCCATACTCTTTCCCCAACCTCGCCTTTAGCTTAGCCAGGGCATCTTCAAATCGCACGTGCAATTCTTCTGGGGGATTAAACATCGTAGCATAAGTGAGCTTGAAAGTTTCGGCCATAGATATCTCCTTTTATCGATACTTTGTAAAGGCGCACAGCCCTAGCCTAGTACAGCCAGGACCAGGCCGTGCGCCCTTACCCTTATCCTTTACATGCCCAACGAAGTGCGAGCGGCATTTTATGAATAACTGACATCTATAGTATAGTCCAGGCTTTGACTCTCGTCAAAAGACAGGTGTATCTTTCTGGATATGACAGACATCCCAAATTTGGTTGCATTTCTGCCCTTTTTACGCTAAACTGACATTGTTATCGGATAATACTGGCGAGGGCAAATCACCATGGAGCTTTCAGGTCTTCACATTCTCCTGACGTATTGCTGCAATTTTGAATGTGACCACTGTTTTGTCTGGGGGAGCCCCCAGCAAATTGGTACTCTCACGCTGCAGCAGATCCGCCAGGTTCTCTACCAGGCCCGCGAAACGGGCACAGTAGAATGGATCTACTTTGAGGGGGGCGA
>JAGDMX010000118.1 GCA_017860725.1 Chloroflexota bacterium
CTTGATCCCCACCCGCAGGAATGCTGCTTCCAGGGTCAATGGGATGCGCTCGGTAGGGATGCGGTCACGCAGCCGCCAGGCTGCAAACAGCAGCCCGCCCGCCAGCAGAACTGGCAGCGCCCACAGGGCGATCCGCAGTCCAATAGGCAAGCCGGCCTGAGTTTCGACAGGGTTTAGCTCCTCACCCTGCCGGTTGCGCAGCTCTTCCAACAGATCGCGTTTGGCCTCATTATCATTGACCAATGGTTGGGGTATTGGTGGGATTGTCACTTCTTGAACGATCGGCTCCGCCAGGCGTTCGATGGAGGGCTGCGAGACAGTTGGCTCGAATTCAACCCAACCCAGTCCGGCGAAGTAAACTTCCGGCCAGGCGTGGGCATCGCGCTGGCGCACCAAGTAGTTGCCGTCCTCCAGCTGCTCACCTTGGGCAAAGCCCACCGACCAGCGTGCCGGGATGCCGGCTGCACGCAGCAAAACTGCCTCCGCCGTAGCATAGTAATTGCAGAAGCCTTTCTCATACTCAAACAGGAACCAGTCCACCGCATCTTTGCCCGCCGGCACCTCCGGGATGGTCTCTTCGTAGGTGATATTGTCGCGCAAGTAGTTGGTGACCGCCATCACTTTGTCGTAAGGGTTATCCAGACCGGCGGTTAATTCCTGCGCCAGCTGGTAGGTGCGCTCGGTGATCGTATCCGGAAGCTGCAAGTAAGGGCGAATGTGATCGGGATAATCCTGGTCGCTCTGGCGCATCTCCAGAATGCTGGCATCGCTCAAGGAGGCTTCGGCAGCGTATAGCGTTCCTGCCTCCAGTGAAGGGGAGGCGCGCACCGAGGCCAGCTCGACTGTATTATCGGTGTTCCTCACCAGGTGTACGGTGCCCGGTGTGCTGTACCACAGCGGTTGGGGTGGCGAGAAGACGGTCGTCTGATTGGCGGCGGTAATGAACTCGAAGTATCCCTGCCAGCGAGCGTTCTGGATCGGGAAGGCGAAGGCTTCTTCGTCTGGTGTATATTCTTCGGATTGAGTCAAAGTAGAAAGCCACTGCCCGTCCCGGTACTGGTCGTAAGTGCGGGCGCGCCAGTATAAGCGGATTCCCGGTGGTACTTCTTCCGGAGGGCGCACCAGGAACACCTGAGTATCGGTCAGGCGGTTGCCTCGTCCCAGCATCACATTGGAGCCGTAATAGTCACTGGCAACGCCGACCGTAGCGCGCAGCGAGGCGAAGGCATTATCCATGCGATCGCGTAGCTCATACCATTGCTGGCGCAGCGGGTCGATAGCACGAGCCAGACCGGGCACGGAATTCGCCAGGGCCGGCACCGTCCACGAAAGCAGGATCACCGCCGTAACAGCGATCAGTCCAAAGCGGATGAAATCGAAGCTGAGTTGCGGTGGCAGGACAGTACGGTTTTTCTGCCAAACGGTGTGCCTCTGCCTGTAGGCCATGCGCGCCACCAGCACCAGCCCAAAGAACAGGTAAGCAGCAAGGTACCAGGCGCGCCGCGGGATGATGGCGTCGAAGGAATGGATCACAAACATTGCCAGTCCCATCGGCAGGAAAGCCACCCAGGCCTGGCCGTGACGGGTCAGGGTGTACCCGGCGTGTACACTGAGCACCCAGAATAAGGTGCCCATCAGCACCAGAAACAGGATCGAGTCTTGCACTGCCTGGCGGTTAATGATCTGGGAGACCACCAGTCCCAGGCGGTCGCCGATCACGCTCAGCCGTTCTCCCCAGGCTAGCTCTCCTTCCAGTAAATTGCCAAACTGCCAAGGGAGAGTGAACAGCCCGTAGGCCAACGCCAGGTAAAGTGCCAGCCGTGGGGAAAAGCGCGTCTGGCCTAACGCCAGGCCCAGGATGACCCCCATGAAGGCGATGGTTTGGATGATTTCCAGGTGGTTGGTCCAGCGGGTAGCAGCCAGCCGGGTACTGGCAGTGATGGTAGCCACGATCAAGAGCAGGGCGGCTGTCCAATCCCACCAGCGCTGGACGGGAGGCAAGATTTTGGCTGTCATAGATTACACCATTAAATATCTGCCGTGAGCTAATTAGAATACACCCACGGTTCGCTTTAAGTTCATCATACCGCAAATAACCGTGGCTTAGAATTAATAATCGATGATGGTCAGTGATCAATGTCCTCTGAAGGCGAGTACATTCGTCCCTTTTTTCACGAAATAACTTATCGCTTACTCATGTTATGGTAAAATAACCCCCGTCTATCTCTCATCCCATACCGGCTTGCACAACAGGCGCTTGCCTCGAAGCCACAATAGGAGAGTCCATGCAAACAGAACAGTGGTTGTATATCGGCGTATTCTTAGTGCTCGCTCCGCTGCTACCTGCTGCTGCAATTCTTATTCCTCGTCTCATCGCACCTCGCAAACCCAATAAAATCAAGCAGGATACCTATGAATGCGGCATGGAAACTGTCGGTGAAACCTGGATTCAGTTCCGGGTTCAGTATTACATCTTTGCCCTGGTCTTCCTGATTTTCGATGTTGAGCTGGTTTTTCTCTATCCTTGGGCGGTGGCCTTTGACGTCTTGCCCATGTTCGCTGTCCTGGAAGGCGTCTTGTTCGTCGCCATCCTGATTGCAGGACTGGTTTATGCCTGGCGCAAGGGTGCTCTGGAGTGGAGATAGGCTCTGGTTAATCGAGTTTAAAAGGCTGATGGTGTATTCCCTCAGCCTTTTCTCTGTTTATTAATGAAATCGTGAGTTTTGCCGGTTACGCGTTACTGCGCAGTGATCTGTCAGGAGAGTGATTATGTCTGATCCCGTAACAATTATTGCGAACTGGTTAGAAGGCTTGCTATTAGGCTGGGGACTGTCGCCACTGCTGGCGACAATTATCCTCAACGCCATCGGCATCCTTGTCATGGCGGCCTTGTTGCTGGTGCTGGATATTTTTCTTGTGTGGGTTGAACGCAAAGTTGTCGCTCGCTTCCAGGATCGCCTGGGACCCAACCGGTTAGGTCCCTATGGGTTGATCCAGCCAATTGCAGATGTCATCAAGCTGCTCATCAAGGAGGATATCACCCCGCGCGGTGCAGACCGTTTGGTGTACAACCTGGCACCCATCCTCACTTTGGCTACTGTCTTGCTGTTGTGGGCGGTTATTCCCATTATGCCCAATGTCGTTGGCACCGATTTGAACGTTGGCATCCTGTACCTGGTGGCAGTCGGGGCTATTGCTACGTTGGCGATCATCATGGCGGGCTGGTCGTCGAATAACAAGTATGCCTTGCTGGGAGCCTTCCGCACCGTTGCCCAGATGATTTCGTATGAAGTGCCGATGGTCATCGCACTGCTAATCCCGGTACTGCTGGCACGCTCGATGGGTGTTTCCGATATCGTATATAGTCAGGAGGTGTGGTACATCCTCGTCGCCCCGGCTGCGGCCTTGATCTTCTTGATCTCCTCGATTGCCGAGATTGGCCGTGCTCCCTTCGACCTGGTGGAGGCAGAATCTGAGATCGTCGCTGGTTTCCACATCGAGTACACCGGCATGAAGTTTGGCTTGTTCTATGCCGGCGAGCTGCTGCATGCTCTGACGATTGGCGCCCTTTTTGCCGCTCTCTTTTTGGGCGGTTGGAGCGGCCCCGGTGTCCAGGCAGTCCCCGTGTTGGGCGTCTTCTATTTACTTATAAAAGCATTCTTCATATACTGGGTCATCATGTGGATCAAATACTCCCTGCCTCGCATCCGCATTGACCACATGCTGAACTTTAACTGGAAATTCTTGACCCCCCTGGCACTCGTCTTACTGCTGGCGACTGCCATCGCCGACAAAGCGTTGGAAGGGAGCACGACTGTGGTATACATCCTGGTCATGTTGGGGCTGAATATCGTGTTGGTCTTAGGGGCGCTTGCACTTGCGCGCGGCTACGCCAGCAAAGAACGGCAGAGGGTTGGCGAGCCGAAACCGGTTGCCCGCCCGCCCCAACCTACTGTGATTGAGCAATCCTGATCTCGGATTGGAGAGTGTTCATGACACCTGTTCAAATCCTCTTTATTCTTGTAGCGGCGGTCACCCTTGGTGCTGCCCTGATGGTGGTGAATGCCCGCAACCTGGTTCATGCTGCTTTATGGTTGATTGTCAGCTTTGGCGGCGTGGCGGTATTTTATGCGATGCTCAATGCCGGCTTCCTGGCGGTGGCCCAAGTCGTGATCTATATCGGGGCGATCGCCATCCTGATGATCTTTGCTATCATGATGACTCGCAATGTGGCAGGTGACAGCAGCCCGCGCTTCAATTCAAGCCAGATTATTGGTTTGGTGTTGGCGCTGGCTCTGTTTGCCGGGCTGGTGTGGATGACCTTGTCCTGGAGTGGTGCAACGACCACCCCGATGCCGCTTGACTCGCGCGCCGATCCCATCAGCCAACTTGGCAGTGCTCTGGTCTCCCCGGATGGATATGTGCTGGCCTTCGAACTGGCCTCCATCCTGCTGCTGGGGGCGCTGGTAGGAGCCTTGATGATCGCCTGGGACCGTAAATAGGAGGCTGCCCATGATCCCACTATCCTGGTACTTGATCTTTGCAGCTGCCCTGTTCAGCATTGGCCTGTTTGCAGTGCTGGCACGGCGCAACGCCATCGTCATCCTGATGGGCATTGAGCTGATGCTCAACGCGGTGAACATCAACCTGGTCGCTTTCTGGCGTTATGTCAACCCGGAGCTTATCGCCGGGCAGGTCTTTGCTGTGATGGTGTTTGCCGTGGCCGCGGCTGAGGTTGCCGTTGCCCTGGCGATCTTCATCTCCATCTACCGCCGCCGCCGCTCGGTCTCGGCAGATGAGATCGACCTGATGAAGTGGTAAGAATCTAAACCTCCGAGGCATGATATGACCATAGAAAACATCATCTGGTTTATCCCCCTGGCGCCAATCCTGGCATTTTTCTTGATTGTGTTGCTCACCAACCGCACTAAGTGGCTGAGCCATACCATCGCCATCCTGGCGGCTCTGATTTCAGCCGCGCTGACATTTTATGTGATTTACGATGTGGCAAGTGAAGGACACCTGGCCGAGCAGGTCATCATCTCAATGCTCAAATGGTTTCCAACCGGCGATAGCTGGTTCACCATCAGTGTCCTTGTTGACCCACTGACGCTGGCTACTCTGTTCTTCGTGTCGATCACCATCCTGATGATCTTCATTTACAGCGTCGGTTATCACAACTTCGGCGCCCCCAAAGGAGATCACGATCGCCCTGGCTTGCAGCCGCATGGCGCTACGCTCACCGATGCCCACGGGCACAAGCACCGGGTCATGTCGATCGAGCCGATGTACTCGCGCTTTTTTGCCTTCTTCGGCTTGTTTGCTTTCGGCATGTACTTGCTGGTCACCACCGGTAACTTATTGATCCTGTTTGTCGGCTGGGAGATCATGGGCTTATGTTCCTACCTGCTGATCGGCTTCTGGTATGCCAAGCCCTCCGCCCGCGCTGCGGCCATCAAAGCTTTCCTGACCACACGTATCGCCGATGTGCTGATGCTGCTGGGCATTGCTTACCTGTACTTCGCTACCGGAACTCTGAACTTCCATGAAATTTTCGTCCCCGAGGTGCTAGAACAACTGGCCCTCGAGCCGGCATTAAATGGGTTCCTGGGACTATCTATCGCCGGGCTGATCGGCATCCTGATCATTTTCGGCACTATCGGCAAGTCTGCCCAATTCCCGCTGCACGTGTGGCTGCCTGACGCGATGGAAGGCCCGACCCCCGTCTCGGCCATGATCCATGCTGCCACTATGGTTTCCGCCGGCGTCTACCTGGTCATTCGTTTCTTCCCCTTGCTCTCGGCCGGGTGGGAAGGGCACGGCCTGACTCCGCCGATGACCCTGATGGCTTTTATCGGTGCTTTCACCGCCATATTATCGGCAACGATCGCTATCGCCCAGAACGATGTCAAGCGCGTGCTGGCTTACTCAACCATATCACAGCTTGGCTTCATGATCGCCGCCCTGGGGATTGGCGGTTATGTCGCGGCTACCTTCCACCTAGTTACCCACGCTTTCTTCAAGGCGCTGCTCTTCCTGGGCTCTGGTTCGGTTATCCATGGTGTGGAGCATGGCGTGTTCCATACCGGCGAGCACCTCGATCCACAAGATATGTACAACATGGGTGGCTTACGCCGTAAGATGCCGATCACCTTCTGGACTTTCTTGATCGGCGGCTTTGCATTGGCCGGCTTCCCCATCCTGACTGCCGGTTTCTGGTCCAAGGATGAAATCCTGGCCGAAGCGTATTTCCACTCCCACTGGCCGATATTTATCACCCTGGCAGTCGCTGCCCTGATCACTGCTTTCTACACCATGCGCCAGATCACCCTGACCTTCCTGGGTGAGCCACGCACCAAAGCCGCTGATCATGCTCACGAATCGCACTGGACGATGACCTTGCCGTTGGTGATCCTGGCGGTGTTTTCGCTGGCGGTTGGCTGGCTGGGCATCCCGGAGGAGTTCCCGCTGCTAGGCGGGTTGCTGCCGAACCTGGCGCATGAAGTTGGCGGTGCACTTCCCGAACCTCCGGAAGCGATTCCCTTCAGTGTTTGGCCGCTGCTGACATCGCTGGTCGTTTCGTTGGGCGGCCTGACTCTCGGCTGGCTGGTCTACCGCAATGTCAAAGCCGGGCAGCCCGATCCACTGGCCAAGCCACTCGGTCCGTTGTGGACCGTGCTTAAAAACAAGTACTACTTCGATGAGTTGTACGACTTCCTGTTTATTCGCCCGGCACATTGGATGGCAGAGGATTTCGCTATCTGGATGGATGAGAATGTGATCGACGGTATCCTGCACGGCATCGCCAGCATTGGACCAGCCTTGGGCAGCTTCTTCCGCAACTACATCGATAAGCCAATCGTCAACGGCTTTGGCGATTGGATCGCCGATACGACTCGGAAGATAGGCGTCGGGCTGCGCGTCATCCAAACCGGCCGCGTGCAGCAGTACATGGTCATGGCCCTGGTTAGCCTGGTGGCCTTTGGAATCATTTTCTACCTGCTGCTGGTGCAGTAGCCGGTTGTTATCGTAGTTGGATCTTAGATAGGAGCCAACATATGGAATTTATTATGGATCACCTGACGTTACTCATCCTGCTGCTGCCGGCAGTCTTTGCAGCTATCGTGCTGCTCCTGCCGCGCGGGCAGGACAACCTGATCCGCTGGGTTGCCTTCGTGCTCAG
>JAGDMX010000018.1 GCA_017860725.1 Chloroflexota bacterium
CCCGCTGGCCGATTTGCCATTGAGAGACCCCAGCTCCAAGAGCAGCAATTTCACCGGCACCATCCGCCCCCGGAATATGGGGATAAGACAGCTTGATTCCCGGCCAACCATTGCGAACCCACAAGTCCAGGCGGTTAAGCGCGGCAACCGTTAACCGCACCAACACCTCACCGGGTCCCGGTTCCGGTATGGGCAGTTCATCATAGATCAGTACCTCCGGGCCGCCGTGAGCCGTTAAATAGACTGCTTTCATGTCTTACTTGAGTCCCGTCTCCCAGCGGGAGATGACAAGTCGCTGGATTTCGTTGGTTCCTTCATATATCTCGGTGATTTTGGCGTCGCGGAAGTAGCGTTCAATCGGCAGCTCTTTGCTGTAGCCCATCCCGGCGTGAATTTGCACGGCCGCATGAGTGACAAACATGGCAGTCTCTGAGGCGAACAGCTTCGCCATGGAAGCCTCCAGGGTGAAACGCTCGCCTGTCTTCTTGGAGCGCTCTTTGGCCATCGCGGCGTTATAAACTAACAGCCGGGCGGCTTCGATGTGGGTCTTCATATCCGCCAGCTTAAAGCCAATCCCCTCAAATTCACCGATTTTTTGCCCAAAGGCTTCCCGCTCGCGAGAAAACTGTAATGAAGCCTCATACGCAGCCTCGCTGATCCCTAATCCTTGGGCACCAATACCAACCCGTCCGGCATCCAGCACCGTCATGGCAATCTTGAAACCCTCGCCTTCTTCACCCAGGCGATTTTCCACCGGCACCCGATAGTCCTCAAATAATATCTCACTGGTAGCGGAAGCCCGAATGCCAAGTTTCGGTTCTTTTTTACCAACCGAGAAGCCGGGTTTGTCTGTCTCGATCAAAAAGGCGGTGATCCCTCGATGTTTTTTCTCGGGGGCGGTCATGGTGAACAAAACGACGTAGTTTGCCACCGGCCCGCTGGTCACCCAGGATTTTCGTCCATTTATGATGTAAACATCGCCATCCCGCACAGCCCGGCTGCGCATTGTGCTGGCATCCGATCCAGACATGGGCTCAGTGAGCGAGTAAGCGCCAATCGCCTTTCCGGTTGCCACCGGTGTCAGGAATTTCACCTTCTGCGATTCTGTGCCAAATTTCAATAAGCCATACGAGTACAACGAGTTATTCACCGACATGATCGTGCCATGTGAGGCATCGGCTTTACAGATCTCTTCCAATGCCAGCACATAAGACAAGGTATCCATCCCGGCTCCACCGTATTCTTCAGGCACCTCGATGCCCATAAAGCCCATCTCGCCCATTTTTTTTACGGTTGGATATGGAAATTCACCGGAGTCATCATATTCGGCTGCAATCGGTGCAATCTCATTCTGGGCGAAATCTCTCGCCGTCTGGCGGATCATTTCATGCTCTTCTGTGAGGGGGAACAAGAAGTTGCTGCTCATAATGTCCTCCATGCCTGTTACGCCGTTCACAAGGGGATGCCTAAATTATAGCATGTTCGTCCGAATTCTCACACAAATGCGCTTGACAGCCCAAAGAAGTGGGATATACTGGCGACCACAATGATCAACAGCTCGGGATTCACAGAGATCATGACCAGGCTCCAGGCCGCCGCCGATCCGCAAGCAGTGGCCGGCATGGCCCGCTTTGGGATTAACTCACAGAATACTCTCGGTGTTTCGATTCCCGTCCTGCGCCAGATTGCAAAAGAGAGCGGTAAAAATCACTCCCTGGCCGGCGAGCTGTGGAGCTCGGGTATCCACGAAGCGCGCCTGTTGGCATCAATGATCGATGATCCCAAGCAGGTGACCGAGGCACAAATGGAGGCCTGGGTTGGCGATTTTAATTCTTGGGATGTTTGCGATCAAGTATGCAGTAACCTGTTCGATAAAACTCCTTACGCCTGGGATAAAGCCGTACAGTGGAGCAGCAGACCAGAGGAGTTCGTGCGTAGAGCTGGATTCGTGTTGATGGCTGCCCTGGCGGTCCACGACAAACGCGCCAGCAATGAGCAACTGGCAGCCTTTTTCCCGCTTATCGTCGCTCAATCGACCGACGAGCGCAACTTTGTCAAAAAAGCGGTCAACTGGGCATTACGCCAGATTGGCAAGCGCAACCGCAGCTTGAATCGCTTGGCGATCGGGGTTGCAAGGCAAATCCAGGAGATCGACTCACGCACTGCCCGCTGGATTGCAGCCGATGCGCTGCGTGAGCTGACCAGCGAAAAGATCCAGGCAAAACTTCCCGGATAGATCCTTTCTACCCAATGCCCTCCTCTTATCTTTACCTGAATGGAATCCGTGTACATTACCTGCAGTGGGAAACTCAGGGTGATGGCATACCGATTGTGTTGCTGCACGGATTGGCATCGAACGCTCGCATATGGGAGCTGGTCGCACCTCACCTGGTTGCACAGGGTTATTCGGTCTTCGCTCCCGATGCTCGCGGCCACGGGCTGACCGACAAGCCTGATGGCGATTACGGGTTCGATACCTACACCAAAGACCTGGCCGCTTTCGTCGAAGCCTGTCATCTCGATCGCCCGCTCCTGGTGGGGCATTCTTGGGGAGCGAATCGGGCGATTGACTTCGCCGCCAGGTTTTCGATCGGCCCGTTCTCCCCGCGCGGGATCGTGCTGGTAGATGGAGGCTTCGGGCAGCTTGACGAGCCAGGCGCGACCTGGGAAGACATCCGCCGTCGCCTGACACCACCTCGGCTGGCAGGCATGCCTCTGGAGATGTTCCTGGATATGATGAATAATCATCATCCCATATCGGCGAATGAAGAGATAAGGTCCATCGTCCTTGCCAATTTCGAGATCTATGAAGATGACACCACCGGCGTTGAGCTGATTACACCGCGTTTGACATTCGAGCACCACATGCAAATCGTAGCCGCCATGTGGGAATTTAAGACTTTCGAGATTGCAGCACGCCTGCGATGCCCGGTCCTGGCAATCCCAGCCAGCCCGACTTCGCCGGGGACAGAAGCCGAGAGGCAATTCCTTTCATACAAAGAGCGCGGCCTGTCTCACATGCAGGAAATACTGCCCAATCTCCAGGTCCACTGGATGATCGAATCCATCCACGATATCCCATTACAGCACCCGCTGGAGCTGGCTGAACTGATTAGCGATTTTGCTCGCAAGGTCAAGTAGGGTGGCTTGACCCCGAAAAGGGAAATCAACTCCTTGATAGGCATCTATGTCCGCCATCTATCTGGCGGCAGGTGGCAGGCATGGCCCCCCTTCGGAGACATACTGCCCTTCTTACGGACTGATATATGGAAGAATACGATCTCAACCCTGCCATGGAAATCGATTTTCCCGCCATCCGGGAGTTAATCCACTCGGTGCAGATCAACCCGACCGGATTGGATTGGCGCCGGTTTTGGGTTGCGAGAACTAAGAATGGCAGCATCATCGGCTGCGGGCAAGTCAAGCCACACGGAGACGAAATCCTGGAGCTGGCCTCCATTGCCGTCGTACCTGCCTGGCGCCAGCAAGGCGTTGCCAGTGCCATTATCTGGCAATTGTTAGCAATCTACCCAGGAACGCTGTATTTGACCTGCCGATCGAGTTTAGGGAAGTTCTACCGGCGCTTTGGCTTCGAAGTGGTGACAACGGATGAGATGCCGCCTTATTTCAGGCGCATCAGCCGTTTGATGAACGTGGTGATGAAGGTTGGCTTGGCCGGCGAGAGCCTGCTGGTTATGAAGCGGAATTAGTAGCTTTCGATGAGATTCCGCTCATTGCATATTCCGCCAGGGCTGTAATCGTCAGGCTGGGGTTGACGCCCGGATTAGCCGGAACGATCGAGCCATCGACGACGTACAGTCCAGGGTAGTTGTGGATTTGGCAATCCAGGCCGACCACCCCATCCTGGTCCGATAATCCAATCGGCGTTCCACCCAAGATATGGGCGGTCATGGGGATATTCAACAGGCTTTCCGTGATCGATCCGGAAGGGATGCCCTTGATCCTGGAAGCAAAATCTCGGGTGATTTCATGACCGATATCAATATGGGTCGGGATGTGGCAGTCCGGGTCGGGTTTAGAAACCAGGTTCCTGCGGAATAAAGTGAACACATCCTGTTTGCAATCCATGCTAAGGCGGTTGTCGGCGGTTTGCATCACCAACAGGATGGTCGTGCGTTGCGCCCAACCCGGTAGGAGATGCGTGCGCGCAAAGTCTCCCAGGTGCATCAGAATGTGACCGACCGAGACGAAAAATCGCTTGAGGGTGCTGCCTTCATGCTCGATGAGCGGGCCGGCCAGCAAGCGCATTAAGGACGACCCGACAGGGTAGCGGACCGGCTCTATCCGGGTGACTGTATCAGCCTGGAAAATCGAGGTGATGGCGATACCTTCCGAGTAATTGACCTTGTTTTCTCTGCTGGTCACCCCCAGCAATGATTCACTGTTGGTTCGCACCATCGCCCCTAACCGGCTGGATATCTTCGGCAGCGAGCCGGTCAGGTCTCGGCAGCGGAAGAGCAAGCGTTGTGTTCCTAAGGAACCTCCTGAGAAAACCACATTACGCGCTCGCACCCGTCTCTCCGGTTTGAAAATCCAGGATGTGGCACTGCGAAAGACAACTTCGTAGCGTGCCCCATCCGGCTGACCTTCCGGGAGGGGACGTATATCGCGCACTTCACATTCTGACCAAACCTTGGCGCCCCACTTTTCGGCAAAATAAAGGTAGTTCTTGACTAAAGAGTTCTTGGCATTGTGGCGGCAGCCCACCATACATCCTCCACAATGAATGCAAGCAGCACGCGCCGGGCCTTCGCCACCAAAGTAAGGATCAGGGACTTCTTTACCCTGCTGATCTGGCTCTCCAAAATATGCGCCGACTGTAGTGGGGCGGAATGTGAGCTCCGCCCCCAGTTCACGTGCGATATCTTGAAGGAGGTAGTCTGCCGGCCACAAGCATGGATTCCGGGTGACACCCAGCATGCGCTTGGCCGTATCAAAATGCGGCTGCAGAATTGATTTCCAATCCGCCAGGTGTTTCCAGGCCTTGGCCTCAAAGAGCTCGTCAGTCGGCTGTTCCAGCACCATCGCGTAACCCAGGCTGCCACCCCCGACTCCACTGCCGTGCAGCACAAATACATCCTTGAAAGGACTGATCTGTAAAATACCAAAACAACGCAACCCCGGAAGCCAAATGTATTTAAAAACATTCCAGGATGTCTTTGGGAAATCCTTGTCCTCGAAGCGTTTCCCGCGTTCCAGCACCACTACCGAGTAACCTTTCTCGGTCAGGCGCATGGCGGATACACTGCCGCCGAAGCCCGAGCCAATCACCACGTAATCAAAGAACTGCTGGGTGTTTGTTTTCTCCATGAGTAGCCTCTACTCGTTGCCGTTCTCCAGGATTTACCCGGTCGCCAGGATGATACCTATAAGATGATCCAATTATACCGAATGTTATGACATCCCGCGTCATTTTCAATATCTCATCCCCCTCCAATGTGTCGGTGGTTCTATCTCCCCATTTGGAGGACAATCCTCTGATGTAGCTCCGCGAATCCCGCGGCTTTACGTGACTGATCTATTCAGGGCACTAACCGCACAGACCTTCAAGAGTACTCGTAGAATCCCCTCCCGCTCTTGCGCCCCAGGTGACCGGCATCAACCATCTTACGCAGCAAGTAGGCGGGGCGATACTTATCCTCACCCAGGTCACGCTGCAATACCTCCATGACAGATAGAACGACATCCAGCCCGATCAAATCGCACAATGCCAGAGGCCCCATGGGGTGGTTCATACCCAATTTCATAACCGTATCGATGGCCTGCGGGGTACCAATCCCCTCCTGTAAGGCAAATATCGCTTCGTTGATCATAGGGCACAGGATACGGTTGGAGATAAATCCGGGGGCATCGCGGGCTTCCACCGGTTCTTTGCCCATCCGGCGGCACACTTCCAGCGTGGTCGTGGTTGTTTGATCGGAGGTGGACAGGCCACGGATGACCTCCACCAGCTTCATGAGCGGCACCGGGTTCATAAAATGCATCCCGATCACCAGCTCCGGTCTTTGTGTCGCCGCGGCAATGCGGGTGATGCTGATCGATGAAGTATTCGAAGCCAGGATGACCCCCGGGCGGGCGAGCCAATCTAATTTTTCAAAGATATCCAGCTTGAACTCCAGCTTTTCCGAGGCAGCCTCGATGACCAGATCAGCCGGGATTACCTCATCGAGCTGATTAGTCGTCGTAATCTGCATGGCTGCATTGACCTGCTCATCGGTCAGCACGCCTTTTGACGCCAGCTTCTCCACCGATTTTGCAATGGTTGACTGGGCTTTTTCCAACTGTTCCGGGGCGATATCCATCAGAGTAACCTGGTAACCGGAAGTGGCAGCCGTCTGGGCGATGCCGCTACCCATCGTACCCGCTCCGACGACAAATATATGGCGAATATCCATCTTTTACCTCCCGCTAGTTAAGCTATTGCGGCTCGATCTCGACGGCAATCGCTACCGCTTCTGCCCCGCCCAGGCATAAAGAAGCAATGCCACGCCGCAGATTACGGTCAATCAAGGCATGAATCAATGTCGTTACGATACGCGCCCCGCTGGCACCAATCGGGTGACCCAGGGCGATGGCACCGCCATTGACATTTACTTTGTCCCAATCCCAACCAATCCCGGCCATTGCGTATCCATTGGCCAGCACCTGAGCTGCAAAAGCCTCATTCAGCTCGATTAGATCAACCTCTGCGAGCGTCCATCCCGCGCGCTTTAACAGGCGTGGGATCGCATGCGCCGGAGCATCAAACAGGTATTTCGGTTCGACAGCCGATTGGGCATAACTCACAATTTTTGCCAGCGGCTTGATCCCCAGGGACTGCGCTTTGGTCCGGCTGGCGACTACCAGAGCAGCAGCCCCATCGTTCAGGCTGGGGGCATTACCAGCGGTCACTCCTCCGTCTTTCTGGAAGGCGGGCTTGAGCTTCGCCAGTGCTTCCAGCGAAGTGTCTCGCCGAGGGCATTCGTCTGTGCTAAAGATCGTCACTTCGCCTTTGCGACCAGGCACTGGTACAGGAATGATCTCGGCATTGAACCTGCCGCTGTCCATGGCGGCAACCGCCTTCTGGTGACTGTGCAGGGCATACTCATCCATCGCCTGCCGGGTCACCTCGTACTCGGTGGCGATAAATTCTGCGGCGTTTCCCATCCCCCAGTTCTCGAAGGGATCCCAGAGGCCATCGTGCAACAGTGCATCGGTAAGCTGTGCGTGCCCATAACGCAGCGAGCCGGTACGTCCATCCACCAGGTAAGGCGCGCGGCTCATGCTCTCCATCCCACCGGCGACCAACAACTCGTCATCACCAGCCCGGATAGCCTGGGCAGCCAGGATGATCGATTTCATCCCAGACCCGCATACTTTATTGACCGTCGTCGCCCCTACACTGGCGGGCAAACCCGCATAGATACCTGCCTGGCGTGCTGGGGCCTGACCTTCGCCAGCAGTGACGACATTGCCCATCAGAATTTCATCGATCTGGGATGTATCCTGAATACCGGAGCGCTCAACTGCGGCTTTAATGACAACTGCCCCCAGTTGGGGGGCAGCTATCCCGCTCAAGGCACCCAGGAAACGACCAATTGGTGTGCGAACGGCGCTCAAAATGACTGGGGAGTTATCTTGCTCGTGTGCCATTGTCAGTCTCCTTTGAATTATTGATCCCAAGTATTACCGCTTCCAGGCTTTGTGGATACGCCAGTAGGTGACCTCCAATGCCTCCGGTAAAACGCGGGTGGAACCAACGGTGGACATAAAATTCGTATCACCACCCCAACGAGGCACGATATGCAGATGAATATGATTGGCAACTCCAGCCCCAGCCATTTCCCCAATATTAATCCCCAGGTTATATCCTTGCGGTTTATATTCGGCTTGTAGGGCGGCAATTGCCTGGGTCGCGACCTCTAAGATCTCCGCCCGGGTGGTAGCTTCCAGGGCTTCGAGCGAGGCTTGATGCTCGTACGGAGCAACCATCAAGTGACCGCTGGTATAGGGATAACGATTAAGGATCGCATAAACCCACTGGCCGCGATAAACCACCAGATTTTCGGGCCCATCTTGGCGAGACGGCTCTACGCAAAAGATACATCCTTCAGGTTTGGTAGTATTTTGAATATAGGACATACGCCAGGGTGACCAGAGATGTTCCAATTTTACTCCTAAGAGCCTTGGTCGAATCCAGTAAATTTATTGTAGCGTCAGTTCGGGATAAGGAAAAGTGGGGGGTTTTGGGTTTATCCTATTATCCCGAATTCACGTTATTGTAGCAAAGATTTCATGATCGGTGAATGGGAATTGACAACCCAATAGAAGAAGGGTATCCTTTCGCTACCAGCCTGCGCAGCTTGCCCACTCAACGACCATGAATCAGCTCTCTTTTTTCGAAGCACCCATATGGACCGTCACCAACCTGACGCGCTACCTGAAGGAGTTGCTGGAAAGCGATGAGTACTTGCAGGACATCTGGGTACAGGGAGAAATTTCCAACCTGTCCCGACCGACCTCTGGGCATCTGTATTTCACACTGAAAGATAACGCCAGCTCGCTGCGCTGTGTAATGTGGCGCAATACGGCGCTCAGGCTGCCGTTCAACCCACAAGATGGGCAGGCTGTGGAAGTACATGGCAGCCTGAGCATCTACGAGGCTGGCGGACAATACCAGCTCTACGCCGACCTGATGCGCTCATTAGGCGAAGGCGCCTTATACCAAGAGTTTTTGCGCTTGAAGGCACGCCTGGAGGCCGAAGGGTTATTTGCTGTGGAACGCAAACGACCTCTACCTCGCTGGCCGCACCGCATTGGGATCATCACCTCTCCAACCGGAGCCGCGCTGCGCGACATGCTCAACACGCTACGCCGCCGCTACCCGCTAGCCGAAGTAATCCTCGCCCCCACCCCTGTCCAGGGGGTTGAAGCGCCTCCTGGGATTATCGCCGCGCTGGAAGCTCTGAACCGCCTGGCACGCCCGGATGTCATCCTGCTGGCACGCGGGGGAGGATCGATCGAAGATTTATGGGCATTCAATGACGAAAATGTGGCGCGGGCAATCGCGGCCTCCTCAGCACCGGTGGTGTCCGGCGTGGGACATGAGACGGACTTCACCATTGCCGACTTTGTCAGCGACTTGCGCGCCCCCACCCCTACCGCGGCAGCCGAGCTGGCAACTCCGAACCGCACAGATCTGTCGGATGATCTCATGGAAGTTACCCAACGGATGCTGCGAGCCGTACAATCGATGATCCAATCTCAAAAATGGAATACCAGCCACCTGAAAAACCGTCTGCACCAGCGTTCACCGCTGTCGCGACTGTACTCAGATCGTCAGCGCCTGGATGATCTGCTATACAGGATCAGTCTGTCAGTCCAACACCGCCTGACTTTGCTGCGTGCTCATCTGGCTGGTTTAGACCAGAGACTGAATAGCCTGAGCCCGGCTCAAGTTCTGCAGCGCGGGTATGCAATCATTAAATCTCCAGATGGGAAAATTATCCGTAGTGTCGCTCAAGTTCGGCGCGGAGATTCGCTGACTGCCACCTTAACGGATGGTAATCTGGATGTCACCGTCATAGAAACTCATAAAATTGATTGAGAACATGGAAACTT
The DNA here is from genome assembly GCA_017860725.1 of Chloroflexota bacterium. Taxonomy (GTDB): domain Bacteria; phylum Chloroflexota; class Anaerolineae; order Anaerolineales; family UBA4823; genus CTSoil-045. Next base: position 9,622 of record JAGDMX010000018.1, read on the forward strand.
CACCTCGACCCCTTGATAATGAACAAGCACTCATCGAATTTGCCACAGCGAGCAATGAAAAGCTGGAAGGCGCCAGCCAGGCCAGTGCCTACCGGGCATTCAACCTGGGTTGTTCCATCGGCTTGATCCCCGCCCTGTTGATCGGCTTTGCAGCCTACTTCATCGCCAACAATAGTTGGGTCGCCGCAGTTGCTACGGCGATCGTCATGCTACTGGCGGCAGCTGGTTTTGCCGCCCTGGCAGCCTATATCACGCGTGCCCGCCGGATGGATCGCATTTATCACGAACAGGTCGCTCCAGAGATCAGTCAAAAACTTGCAGAACTGCAGGTGGAGCGACCGGAACTCCTGCGGATCGCTGAACGCGAGCTGCCTACCAATGCTGCCCTGGTTCATTTCTTGACGATCGAGCTACAGAAACCTGACGCAGGTATAGCCCTGGAGAGCAAACCATGAATCAAGAATCCGATAATGCTGGACTGCTTTTATCAGACCGGCCGGTTGATCAGTTAACCTATGAGGAAGCCTTTGCCGAACTAGAGCGAATCGTCCAGGCCCTTGAAGCCAATGAACATCCCCTTGATCAGGCTATGCAGTTCTTTGAGCGCGGCCAGGCTCTGGCACGCCGCTGTGCAGCTTTGCTGGATGCAGCCGATCTAAAGATCCAGCAGATTATGGGCGATGAGCTGGTTGATCTGAATCTATAATCAGGTGTCGAATGTTTGATGTTCTGGTCAACCCGGTGCTCTGGGCTGGTTTGATCGCCTGGGGGATCGCCCAGGCATTGAAAGTTCCAATTGATTACATGCAGACCCGTAGCTGGCATTGGTATCTACTGCTGGAGGCAGGGGGAATGCCCAGCTCGCACTCTGCCTTGATCACCAGTGTCGCACACGGCATCGGTTTATTCACTGGATTTGACACACCTTTATTCGCCCTGGCCTTTACGATCGCCGCGGTGGTCGTCTACGATGCTACGGGTATCCGGCGACAGGCCGGCATACATGCCGAGCTGATCAACGCTATGCTCCGCGATTTAGCGACCGGCCATCCTTTAAAAAACCAGCAGCTCAGGGAAGTCCTGGGGCACACACCATTGGAGGCGCTTGCTGGTGTGATCTTAGGCCTGGTCGTCGCCCAGGTAGTCTGGTTTTTATGGAATTAACCGGCTCACCTTGAAAAACACTGATGCAGTCAGGTTTTAGACCCTTACGCCGCCCGGTTTCCAGCTCGGATGGTCCCGTCGCCCGACCATCTCTCGGAGAAATGCGTCGCTTATTCAATTATTTGCGACCCTATTGGCGGCGGATGGTCATCGCAATTTTAGCGCTGATCCTGGGGACCGGGTTAGGCTTGTTGTTTCCCTGGATTATTCAAAACCTGGTGGATACCGTTCTGAGCCAGGGGGACCTGCAACAGCTAAACCGAATCACGGTACTCCTGATCGTCACCTTCCTGCTGCGATCCGTCTTCTACTACATTCAAAATTATTACCTGACTTATGTGGGTGAGCGGATTGTGGTTGATTTGCGCAATCAAACTTACGCGCATACCCAGTCGCTCAGCCTGCGTTTCTTTGCCGACCGCCGGGTTGGCGAGCTGATCTCCCGGCTGGCATCCGATGTGACCATGGTGCGCTCGGCCCTGACCAACAGCGTTGCCACGGTGCTCAGCCAATCGCTCACTTTCCTGGGGTCGCTGGTATTAATGCTGGTGATCAACTGGCGACTGACGCTCTTTATCCTCCTGCTGACCCCTCTGGTCATTGGCAGTGCCGCAATCTTTGGCGCAAGGTTGCGCAAGCTATCGACGACGGTCCAGGATAAACTGGCAGACAGCAATGCAATGGCCGAGGAAGCCTTGGGGAATGTGCGTATCGTCAAGGCTTTCACTCGGGAAACTTACGAAGTTGAGCGCTATACCACAGCCGTCGAGCATACGTTCGCCACCACCCTGCATATGGCTAAATTGAGATCGGCGTTTGGCTCGCTGATCTCCTTCTTGGGATTTGCCAGCCTGGCAGCGATTCTGTGGTTTGGAGGTCGGGAAGTGATCGCCGGAAGATTATCCGGCGGGCAGTTGATTGCCTTTTTGGTTTATGGGATTAACATTGCGGCCTCACTAGGCGCCTTCACAGGCTTGTACACCCAGCTGCAGGAAGCGGCCGGCGCCTCCCGGCGTATATTCGAATTGCTGGATGAAAAACCGGAGATCGCCGATCCACCACAGCCCGTAACCTTGGGCAGGATTCAAGGTCGGCTTGAGTTTAATCATGTTTCATTTGCATATCCAGGCGCCCAGCATGTATTACATGAAATCAACCTGGAAATTCAGCCGGGTGAAATCCTGGCGCTGGTTGGACCCTCAGGCGCAGGCAAGTCCACTCTGTTTAACCTGATTCCCCGCTTCTATGATCCATCTGAGGGCCGGATTCTGCTGGATGGTGTTGATCTGCGGCAGCTTCGCCTGGCAGATTTACGCAGCCTGATCGGTTTAGTGCCTCAGGAGACTCAGCTTTTCTCCGGCACCATCCTGGATAACCTGCGTTATGGGAATCTGCAAGCCAGCATACCTGAAATCGAAACTGCCGCCCGCACCGCCAATGCTGAGGAATTTGTATTACACCTGCCGCAGGGGTACGATACCCTGGTGGGCGAGCGTGGAGTCAAACTCTCCGGGGGGCAACGCCAGCGCATTGCCATCGCGCGGGCAATTCTAAAAGATCCGCGCATTTTATTGTTGGATGAAGCGACCTCCAGCCTGGATTCCGAATCCGAAAGCCTGGTTCAGGAGGCCTTGGAGCGCCTGATGCTCGGGCGGACCACAGTGATCATCGCCCACCGCCTGTCCACGGTACACAAAGCCAACCGGATAGCAGTGCTAAATGAGGGCTATTTGATCGAGCTGGGTTCTCACATTGAGCTGGTAGCGCTTGATGGGCTGTATGCTCGCCTGTACCGTATGCAGTTCCATCCCATAGAGCTACAGTCCGAAATTGGTGATTAGCGTCGGATGCGCTGCATCACTGCCCGAGTCAGCAGCTTGACTTCCTCAACTCTCATCACAGACAGCAATACACTATAAATTCCACCACCCACTAGGATTCCACCAATCACCACAAACCAAATCGATTGACCGGCGGTGGTTTGAGCCCATATTAACAGGCCTGCGGACATGACCAGCGCGGCTAGCAGGGATAGGAGAGCGGTTTTCAAGATTGTACGCCCTTCCAGTCCGTTCAGCCGCCGGCGCATCAGCCATAATAGGGCGATCATTTCCAGCGTAGTTGCCAGCGAGTTGGCCAGCGCCAGACCCCCGTGCGGCATCCAACCCAGGCGGGTAAAAAGCGCCGCAAACAGCAGGCTGAAGACAACATTCAGACTCATCGCCGCCACACCCACGAAGACCGGCGTTTTCGTGTCGTGCAGGGCATAGAAGGCCCGAGATGTTATCTCTACCACAGAATGACCGATGAGGCCGACCGAGTACCACAGCAATGCCCAGGCTACCAGCTCCGTCGAAAATTCAGTAAATTCCCCCCGCTCGTAGAACGCTGTGATGATCGGTATCCGCAGGAATATTAACCCGAAAGTCGCCGGCACTGCCAACAGCAGGACACCACGCAGGCTGGCTGCTAACGAGCTGCGCATGGCTGTCATCTGTCCTAGAGCGATTTGGGCGGAGAAAGTCGGCATGGCAGCAATGGCAATCGATTGCGCAATGATCGCTTGTGGCATAAGCATCAAGGCGAAGGCATAGGTGACACCATTGATGCTGCCCTCCACCATCTGGGAAGCGAGCCAGACATTGATCCAGAAATTTAGTTGGACGACAGCGACGCCTAATAATCTGGGTAAAAACAGGCGCCCGACTTCCCGAACCGTTTTAAGTTTCAGCCCAAAGGTGGCGGAGTAATCCGGCTTTAGTCGTACCAGAGAAGGTATTTGTAACAGCAAGTGCAAACTTGCGCCAAGCAGCACACCCCAGGCCAGTCCATAAATGCCCAGGTAAGGTTTCAGCACGATGACACCAAAGATCATCCCCAGGGCATACATTGCCGGTGTCAGTGCTGGAATAAAAAATACCTGGTGAGAGTTTAGTATCCCGATTACCAGCCCGCTCAAGCCGAAGATAACCACCGAAGGCAGCATCAGGCGCATCAGCGAGACAGTCAAAGCTTCTTTGGCCGGGTCGGCAGCAAAACCGGGAGCAAGCAAGTAGCGTACGATCAGTGGGGCGAATACCGCTGCCAGGGCTGCCGCTGCGGTGAGAATAAGCAGAATCAAGTTAGCAATTGCCGAAGCCAGCTTCCAGGCGCCTGGCCGGTCTTGTTTTGTCAGCAAACCCGTAAAAGTCGGAATGAACGCCGATCCTAATGCACCGCCCGCTACCAGATTAAACAGGGTCTCTGAGACGCGGTTGGCGGCTGCAAAGGCTTCGATCTCCATGCCGGTGCCAAATGCATTCGCCACCAGGATCTGCCGCAACAGGCCGACTAAAGTACTAAATACAAATGCCGCCATCACCAGCCCGGCGGCATGTGCTATTTGTCGATTGGAAGAGATCGGGTCATTCGTCACAAATCTGAATTATAAGGTAAAAAGCCGGTAGAATATTGAAGACGTAACGATCCTTTTCAATCACAGTAACAAATGGCTAAAAAGCCTTGACATAGAACATATGTTCGGTTATATTATTCCATATTAGGAGAGAATACAATGGCCAGATTTACATCTCCTCCCAACCCCGAGCTATTCAAAGCTCAGGTTTGGGCGCTGGTAAAACAGGTCCCGCCGGGGAAGGTTGCTACCTATGGGCAGATTGCAGCCCTGTTAGCGGTACCGGGCGGGATGGATCCCAAGGATTACCAGGCTTTCGGGGCGCGCTGGGTCGGGGGTGCAATGGCAGCCTGCCCACCAGATGTCCCCTGGCAGCGTATCATCAACGCCCAGGGCAAGATCAGCCTGCCAGAAGGCGGCGGGCGATCCTTACAGCGCGATCTGCTGGAGAGTGAAGGCGTCGTGTTCGATGACCGCGGCAGGATCGATCTGCAGAAATATCGCTGGAGTGGACCGCCTGACTCACCTACCGGATGACAGGCGCAAGGCGTTAGGAAAGGATCGGATCGTATGAACGTACAGCTCCCAAATTTCCAGCAGCTTTTACAGCACCCCAACCGGCGAGCGAATAAGAAGCCACACATCAATCCGCGCTTCCGCGCCTATGGCCGAGCGCGCATCGATATCATCCAGCGCGTCCAGGATCAACAGGATTGGGACCGCTTATGGAAATCGCCTGCAAATGCCTTTCCTTTTATCTGGACGAAGGGATGGACACACTGCATTGAGTATTGCGTCAACGATTACGCAGCTGAGGTAGGTTTTTATACCGATTTCCTGGGATTACCTGTCGATGAGTTTGGCCCGCAGTACGCGCGCTTTACCAGCCCTTGGGGCGATTTCTATATCGGGGTCGTAGCCGGGGACAAAGAGCGTACCAGCACACCCATCAATGCCTTTCGCCTTCAATTCCAGATAAGTGATCTGATGGATACCTTCGACGAGCTGAGTCGCAGGGGAATCGAGTTCGAACAACCCCCCAAGTTGGACCGCCGTAACACTTCCTTAGCAACCGCCATTCTGCGCACCCCCCACGGCATCGCCATCGACTTGGTCGGTGCCGCGGATTACAAGGAGCTGGATATTTCTCCGCCTAGTGTCCCCAATGCGGACCAAGGACCAGATCATCAAGAGGAGTTACGGGACGAGGAGATTTAGTGTAATTGAGAGGGCTGGAAGCGCTTTTCAGCCTGAAGCCATCTCACCTGTGACGAGAAATTTCAGAAGGATCCTGTTATGAGTTCTCCCGCACGTTTGAATGAAGCAATCATCACTCCACTTGGTGAAGATTTAGATTCAACCAGTGCATAGGCAGCAGGGATGGTTCCTGTACCAAACAAGCGTTTCCCCATACCGAGTGTTACAGGAAATATTTTGAGCCAAAATTCATCGACCAAATCATGCTTCAATAACGTCTGAATGAGAGTGCAACTACCATGCACTTGTAATTCAGGACCATCTTGTTGTTTGAGGTTCTTAATTTCATCCACTACGTCTTTGTTTAAGAATACCGACTTATTCCACTCATGCTTTGTCAGCGTATTCGAAACAACGTACTTTGTTGCTTCATTTATTGGACTCTCTTGATGAGGCCAATAGGATGCAAAAATCTCAAATGTCTTTCTCCCTAACAACAAATCAAAAGGTCTGCTCATTTGCTCAGACATTATCTCGCCAAGAAACTCATCAAAGTATGGAACTGTCCATCCACCAAGCGTGAAGTTACCACTGGTATCTTCAGTGGGTCCACCAGGTCCCTGCATGACCCCATCCAGTGTAATAAAAGTTAGTACGATAATTTTTCTCATATAACCATTGTATCATAATGTGACAAAGTTGATATACTTTGAAACGAAAGACGGTTCTCCTTATGCCAAAAACACCAATAGACAACAATTCCATTCCTACTCAGGGTTTAACCATCTGCCCTCTGACACCCGACCGCTGGACCGACCTGGAGACCCTGTTCGGCGCACGCGGCGCCTATGGCGGCTGCTGGTGCATGTGGTGGCGGTTGAAGCGCTCCGAATTCGACCAGCAGCGTGGCGAGGGTAACCGGCTGGCGCTGAAATCCATCGTCGAGTCCGGGGAAGTCCCGGGCCTGCTGGCCTTTATCGAGCATCAGCCGGTTGGTTGGTGCTCCGTCGCCCCGCGCGATGCCTTTTCCGCCCTGGATCGCTCCAGGGTGCTGGCACGCGTCGATGAGCAGCCGGTATGGTCGATCGTGTGCTTCTATATCTCCAAACCATACCGGCGCCAGGGAATGACCGTCAAGCTGCTGCAGGCTGCGATTGAATATGCCCGCCAGCAAGGGGCGCATATCCTGGAAGGCTACCCAAACGAGCCCAAGAAAGGCAGCCAGCCGGATCCTTTTGTCTATACCGGGCTCGTCTCAGCCTTTCGCAAAGCCGGTTTTACCGAAGTCCTGCGCCGCTCCGAGACGCGGCCGATCATGCGCTACAATCTTGACTGAAAAAGGCGGTCTTATGCTAAAAAGATGCGACTGGGTCAACGTTAATGACCCACTGTATGTTGCCTATCACGACATTGAATGGGGTGTGCCGGTCCACGAAGACCGCTTGATTTTCGAATACCTGATCCTGGAAGGGATGCAGGCAGGGCTGAGCTGGTCCACCATCCTACGCAAGCGCGAGAATTTCCGCCAGGCCTTCGATCACTTCGAACCAGGGATTATTGCTGCATATAATGAAAATAAGGTCGAAGAGCTAATGAATAATGCCGGCATCATCCGCAACCGGCTCAAAATCCTGGCGGCTATCGGCAATGCCCAGGCTTTCCTGGCAACCCAGGCAGAGTTTGGCACTTTCGATGCCTATATATGGCAGTTCGTGGAGGGTAAACCGAAGGTCAACGCCTGGCAGCTGCTCAGGGAGATCCCGGCCAAGACGGCCGAGTCTGACCTGCTCAGCAAAGATTTACTGCGACGCGGCTTTAAGTTCGTTGGGTCAACCATTATCTATGCCCATATGCAGGCCACCGGCATGGTGAACGACCACACTGTCGATTGCTTTCGTTACGCAGAGCTGCTGGCTGCTTATTAACAATCAATCCTGGATAGAAGTTGATTGCACGTCAGTTCGGGATAAGGAAAAAAGGGGTGTTTTGGGTTTATTTTGGATTGACCTAAGTAAACCCAACGCGGCGCACTGATCAATTGTGCACCGCACCAGGTATCATCACCCAAGCAAG
>JAGDMX010000119.1 GCA_017860725.1 Chloroflexota bacterium
GGTCGTTGTCATGAATGCTGGCATGGTCGAGCAAATCGACATTCCCCAGGCAATTTATTACCGCCCGGCTTCCCTGTTTGTCGCTCGCTTTCTGGGGATGTCGAATTTTCTACCAGGACAGCTTGAGAACAGTAAAGATGGTATGCGGGTTCTAACTGCCTTAGGCCATTATCCGCTGTCATTGAGTTCCATGGCTAACCTGTCTGCCAACCCAGTAAGCCAGGACCCTGAAATTCCGGTGACTGTCTTGCTGCGACCGGATGCGCTCTACCTGGATCGGCATTTACCCTGCCAGATCACCGGGATTGTGCAGGAAGTCTCATTTCGGGGCCGTGACTGTCAGTTAATCGTCCTATCCGAAGGTATCTCGCTGGTATTGGAAATACCGATTAAGAAATCCCCCCCAAAGGCGGGAGCTAAGGTGACACTGGGTTTTGATCCAGAAGAGGCTCTACTCGTATATACATAAGATATTTGTGATATAATTAGTAATAATTTTGGAGGTAGTTTATTATGGCTGGATTTGCACACCCTAATTATTTGGTAGAGACCGATTGGGTCGCAGAACATCTGAAAGATCCGCAGGTGCGTATGGTTGAGTCTGACGAAGATTTGCTGCTCTATGAAACCGGTCATATTCCGGGGGCGGTTAAGGTTGACTGGTTTACCACCCTGCAGCACCCACTGCGGCGGGATTTTCTGAGTGAGAGCGAGTTCGAAACGCTCTGTTCACAGCTTGGGATCGGCAACGACACAACCGTAGTCTTCTATGGCGATAAAAGCAACTGGTTTGCTTGCTACGCTTTGTGGTTGTTCCGCTATTATGGTCATGAAAAGCTTAAGATTATGAATGGCGGACGACTAAAGTGGACGCAGGAAAAGCGCCCACTTACCAAAGAAAAGCCCACCTATCCACCAACTTCATACCGGGCAAAGAATCCAGATTTTTCTATCCGTGCCTTTCGAGACGATGTTTTCGACCAGATCAAAGAGCGCAAACCGCTGGTCGATGTTCGCTCGCCCAAGGAATACACCGGCGAGCTGCTGCACATGGAAAACTACCCGCAGGAGGGCGCAAGCCGAGGTGGGCATATTCCTGGAGCGGTTAATATCCCCTGGGGGCAGGCAGTATACGAAGTGGATAGCACCTTTAAATCTGCTGAGGAGCTACGCCAGCTTTACGCCAGCCAGGGTATCACGCCCGATCAAGAAATAGTTGCTTACTGCCGGATTGGAGAGCGCAGCTCGCATACCTGGTTCGTACTGACCTATCTGTTAGGCTATCCGAATGTAAAGAACTACGATGGCTCCTGGACAGAGTGGGGCAATCTGGTGAACGCTCCGATCGAAAAATAATTCTGACGGGTCTATAGGAAAGTCCAGTGTCTACCAACCATCGAACGATCACCGTACTCAAGCTGAACACGGAAAACCAGGTCACCTGGCGATACCAGGGACAGGTCATCGATGAACAGCCGGATCGCTTGACCCTGGAAGCATATTTTGACCGCGACGATGTCGAGTTCCATGGAATCTGGCTGCGCAAAGGCGACCGGTTCGTTGAGACCTATTTCACCAACCGTTGGTACAACATCTTCGAAATCCATGCGCGTGATGACGACACGCTGCGCGGCTGGTATTGCAACGTGGGCTCACCGGCAGAGATCGAGGGGGCTACCCTGTCGTATATTGATCTGGCATTGGATCTGCTGGTCTACCCTGACCACCGGCAGGTAGTGCTGGATGAAGATGAGTTCGAGCGCCTGGATATTTCGCCTCAAGTCAAGCAGCAGGCAATCGATGCCTTAGCAGCTTTACAAGAGCAGTTCAAGTAAAAAAATCCGCCACAAAGGCGGATTTTTTTACTTCATATAACGATCATCCCAGCAAGAGTGACAGCACTGATCCTATGTTAAAAATTGCATCTCCGTAAGTCCAAAAATATCCCAAAATTCCCACAATGATAGCGCAGCAACAGAGCATTAAAAGCACAACAACAATGATCACAATCCACAAGGCGGTATTCCGTTTTTTAGGTGGCGCGCTCACGATTTCGGGTTCAATGATGGTTTCCGTTGGATCGTCCATTCCGACATGCTCCCAGTTTACTTAAGAATCCGCCGCAGCGCGTTTACGCTCGGCACGTCGCCAGAGCAGGTAGACCGCCCAGGCGGTGAAGATGATCACTGTTATGCCAATGACGATCGGGATCACGATCGCTAAGACAGAAAGCACCGTAGCAATAAAATCCTCGATCATGCTGACCGGCGTATTACCAACCCCACCGGTTGTAGCGGTCACCGCTGGACGGATGGCCACGGCTTTAACCGCGTGTACACTACCAGCCACCAGCAGCCCCGCTGCCATCGCCAGCACCGGATGAAGATCGGTGATCACATTGGCAGCCGCAGCAAACGCAATCGCTCCGGCCACAGGTCGTACAAAGGTCTGGATGGCATCGTTAACATGGTTGACTGCCGGAACCTTGTCAGCGAAAAATTCAATCGCCGTGAGCAGAACCAGTAGGCCGATAATCCAGGGGCTTTCCAGGGTGTCAAAAGGCGGGTTCAGGTGAATTAAATCCGTATACCGCGACAACAGGGCCGTCACCAGCAATGGGATATAGGCGTTCAACCCAGCGCTGGCTGACAGGCCAAAGGCGGAGAAGATCCCGGTTAGGGCTTCCATGATGGTTCAGCTCCTTTTATAAAGATCACAATTTCACACTTATATACGGTTGATTTGGAAATAAGTTTCCAGGTAAAACCCATTATATATGAATTCTCAGGAGGTTTGGTATATCCTTTAAAAGACATTACCATTTTATCCAAAATGGAACCCTTCCCAGCTACCCGTGAGAATAAAGCGTATCGCATCCAGCAGTGCGATCTGGATGAGAGCCACCCCGAACCCAGCGACCAGCGCCAGACTGAGCTGTTTCAGACTCTGGTAAGAATTCTCGCGGCGAAACACCATCAGCCAGATCATGGTATAGACCATGGTAAGCAACACCAGCACGCCGGCTGCGCTGATCAGCGCCAGTGGGTATAGAATCGCTGGGATTCGGCTTAGTAACAATAAATCTAATAGGATTGCCAGAATAACCAGACCCAAGAAGCTTCCCAGGCTATTCACGGCCGGTCGACGGTCTTCTACCTGCCAGACCGCCTGATGAAAGGCTGGGAAGAGTACCACGGCGATGGCCAATCCCATCCCGGTACCGGTCGCCAGGCGCAGCCAATTTTGCGGAGTGTACACTGAAACCCAAGACGGGAATATCGAGAGAAACGAGTTGATCCCATCCATAGCAAATGCGATTACAAAAATGCCCAAAACTACCAGGATAGGGCGTGGCGGCATCCCGCTTCGGCGAGGTGCTCGCCAGGCTTGATATGCCAGTCCCAGCATCGCTCCCAGATACATTCCAGAACAACGCGCACACAGCGGCAGCGGCCGATCTCCCAGGTGGAATGAGCGCAGGTCGATGCGATGGCAGACCGCATAACCAATTGCATCCGCCTTACCCAACAGGCCGGGAGGAGTATTTAATAACCAGCCGAACAATACTAATCCTACGGCGAGAAATACAATAGCTTTTAGGGTGACCGATGCAAAGTCACGGCTGACGATATCCGGGTCCATTTATATGAATTATAGGGGTTTTATAAAAAACCGCAAGCCAGTGTTGGCAATGACCGCTTATTGCGGTATGATAGTTTTCTCGACCAGGAAGCTGGAAATTGGAGAGCTAATGAGCATCAAGAAGATTATTACCCTGGGGCTGTTGATCCTGGCGTTGAGCGCCTGCCAGCCGGCAACGTTGGTGGAAGTCGAAACACCTACTCAAGTGCCCAATACCCCTACGTCAACACAGACCCCTACAGAAACCATCACCCCAACTGCGACAGAAACCCCACCTCCACCAACCGAGACCCCAACTGCCACACCGATCCCCCCACCTGTCGGTCCGTCGGACTTCCCGGCCGGTGTCAACCCCCTAACCGGTTTGCAAGTGGATGATTCGGAGTTGTTACTTCGTCGCCCGGTTGCAGTGAAAATCCAAATGTTTCCCCGCGAAGGGCGACCGCCCTGGGGTGTATCCGCTGCCGATATCGTATTCGATTACTACCAAAACGATGGCCTGACGCGCCTGAATGCCATTTTCTATGGGAATGACGCCGAACAAGTTGGCCCGATTCGCTCGGCGCGCCTGTTCGACCGCAACATCCTGGAAGGCTACAAAGCGATCCTGGTTTTCGGGGGTGCCTTTAGAACGGTCATGGATCACCTGTATGGCTCAGCTCAATGGGAGTACATGGTGATGGAGGGCAGCCAGAACTGCCCGCCGATGTGCCGGATCGAGCCGGAGAGCAATAATTACCTGATCACCAATACCCAAGACCTGCACGAATATATTCAAGGCAAAGATCTTGAAGACGATCAGCAAAATCTGGATGGGATGACTTTCGACGCTCGAACGCCTGAAGGTGGTGAGCCCGGCAGTCAGCTCTATACGCGTTATTCCATCAGCTCGTACAACCGCTGGGATTATGAACCCAGCGCTGGGCGCTACCTGCGCTTCCAGGATACTCAGGAAGATGAGGGCGAGGGCGAAGCCTACGCCCCGCTGACCGACCGTCTGACCGATGAGCAAATTGCAGCCGATAATGTGGTGGTGCTATTCCTGGGGCATAACGTCGATCCTCCCTATGGTCCCCGTGTGATACAGATCGGCATGTTTGGGGAGGGCGATGCGGTCGCCTTCCGAGATGGAAGAGCATATAAAGTTCGCTGGCACCGCCCGGAAGGTAGCTCAGTCGTCTACTTGAAATTTCCGGATGACAGCTCTTATGCTTTCAAGCCCGGTACCACCTGGTTCCAGGTGGTTGGAACTTCATCGCCGGTGGAGCAGGAAGAAGAGGGTGTCTGGCGGATTAAGGCCACCATCCCGTAACTAGGCGATAGCATGGACAATCTGCCTGACTAAGCCTGGACCGCTAAACACCAGCCCTGTGTAAATCTGCACCAAGACCGCGCCGGCATCCAGGCGCGCTTTTGCATCAGCCGGGGACATGATCCCACCGACAGATACCACCGGCAGCTTGCCCTGAGATCGAGCAACGATCTGGCGGGTGAGTTCCAGGCAGTGCTGGGTGAGTGGGGCACCGCTGAGGCCGCCGATCTCTAAAGCCAGAGAAGATCGAAGCCTTTCTCTTTGAATGGTTGTATTCGCTACGATCAGGCCATCGATGCCCGTATCCAGTGCGACCAGCAACAAATCGTCCAGATCACCATCCGTCAGATCTGGCGCAATCTTGACCAACAGTGGTATAGGTTTAGCTAACCGTTTCGATAGCGGTTCCCTTTCCTGTACCAATACTTGCAGCAAGTGTTGGAGGGCATCACGTTCCTGTAATCGGCGCAAGCCCACCGTATTGGGCGAGCTGACATTGATCGCCAGGTAATCGGCCAAAGGGGCAAATACTTGCATGCCGGACAGATAGTCATCGGCAGCGGATTCCAGCGGAGTATCCTTGTTTTTCCCCAGATTGACGCCAACTACCAACCCCGGCGGGTGCTTACCGGCCAGCCGTCGGGCTACAAAATCTGCGCCTCTGCCTGGGAAGCCCATGCGGTTGATCAAAGCTCTGTCTTCCGGCAAGCGGAACAAGCGTGGATGAGGATTGCCTGCTTGAGGGCGAGGCGTGACCGTGCCGACTTCAATATGCCCAAAACCGAGGCAAGCCAGCCCGCGCCATCCCAGCCCGTCCTTGTCGTAACCCGCCGCCAGGCCTACCGGGTTGAAAAAATTCAACCCAAAGGCAAGCACCGGTCTCTGTTCCACCGGGTAGAGAAGGCGAACCAGAGTTTGCAATGGCGGCAGCACCCCAACGAGGCGCAGGAGGCTCAGGGTGAAGGCATGTGCCTGCTCCGGCTCCAGGCGGAATAGAAATGGGCGCAGACCGGTATACATAATGACTGGCTAAGTGGTTGATTGGATGAACTTCCTGACAGACTGTGCTTGGGCCGTTGTGATCCTTCCAACGCCCTCCCAATAGTCCAGCAGTTGCGTCAGGGAAAATACGGTGTGTAGCCGATAGCCAGCCTGGGCCAGGGCTTGAGATGCACCGGATTGGCGATCAATCAGCACCACTACATCTTCTACTTTCAACCCTGCGGCTGTAAGCTTGTTGATGGCTTCGAATTTGCTGCCGCCGGTTGTGGTCAAATCGTCGATCACGGCAACTGTCTCTCCCGGTTGGTAAACCCCCTCGATCTCGGCTTGCGTGCCGTATGATTTGGCTTCTTTACGCGGATAAACCAGCGGCCAGCCGCCCAGCAGGCTGACAGTAGTGGCAATCGGCAAGGCAGCATAGGGCAATCCTGCCAGCTGATCAAAAGACAGCTCGCGTAGTACGCTCAGGTATGCCTGGGCAACCTGGCGGAGTAGCTCCGGGAAACCGGTCAGGCGCCGCAAATCGATATAAATCGGAGAGAGCAATCCGGATTTCAAGGTGAACTGCCCAAACTGGACACAACCGGCTGCCAGCAGGCCATCTGCCAGGCGGGCGTGTAGTGGATCGAGAAATCGGTGAACTTTAGGCCCAACCATATCCAGAGCACCGAGCTTATCACGCGCCTGGTTGATTGCCTGGCGATAAGCTTCGGCTGCCTCCCGTGGGTCGTTTGAGCGAGAGATCGCCCGCGAAACTGGAATAAGCATCCCCATCCCATCTGGTCGCAGCCCGGCCCGCAGAGCCGCTTGCAAGTCGCCGCCCTGTGCCCCCACTCCCGGAGCTAGGATCCACAAATCCGGCGCCACGGCTCGGACTCGCTCCAACGCACCCGGATGTGTCGCCCCAACCACCAGCCCCAGGTTGTTGTGGATGTTCCACTCCTGCGCCAGTCTGGCAATGTTTTCGTACAGAGTCAGGTTTCCAGGTGGGCTTACAATCAAATCCTGAAAATCGACTGCGCCTGGGTTAGAGGTCTTACACAGCAGGAATACTCCTCGATCGGGTTCTTTTAAGAATGGACTGAGCGAGTCATGACCTAACAATGGATTGACCGTCACTGCATGTGCACCTAGCGTATCAAAAGCTGCCCAGGCATAGGAGGCTGCAGTGGAGGCTATGTCACCGCGTTTGGCATCCAGGATAACCGGGAT
>JAGDMX010000120.1 GCA_017860725.1 Chloroflexota bacterium
ATGCCGCAGACGCGGGAGCACGTGTTGCTGGCGCGGCAGGTGGAAGTGCCGGCGATCGTGGTGTACCTGAACAAGGTCGACATGATGGACGACCCGGAGCTGTTGGAGCTGGTGGAGCTGGAGCTGCGTGAGCTGCTGAACGAATATGGCTTCCCTGGGGACGAGACACCGATCGTGCGGGGCAGTGCACTGGAAGCGCTGGAGAGCACCAGCAAGGATCTGAATGACCCGGCGTATGCCAGCATCAAGGAACTGCTGCGGGTGGTGGACGAGTACATCCCGGAGCCGGTGCGCGACATCGACAAACCGTTCATGATGTCGGTGGAAGATGTGTTCTCGATCAAGGGGCGCGGCACGGTGGTGACCGGGCGAGTGGATCGCGGCCGGGTGAAGGTGAGCGAGCCGGTGGAGATCGTCGGCCTGCAGGACAAGAGCATGGCATCGGTGGTGACGGGCGTGGAGATGTTCCACAAGTCGCTGGACGAAGGCATGGCGGGCGACAACCTGGGGTTGCTGCTGCGCGGTATCGAGCGCACGGATGTGGAGCGCGGCATGGTCGTCGCCAAGCCGAAGAGCATCAACCCGCACCGCAAGTTCATGAGTGAAGTGTACGTGCTGCGCAAGGAAGAAGGCGGGCGGCACAAGGCGTTCTTCAACGGCTATCGGCCGCAGTTCTACATCCGCACGATGGATGTGACCGGGTCGATCAAGCTGCCGGAAGGCGTGGAAATGGTCATGCCGGGCGATAATGTCAACCTGGAAGTCGAGCTGATCGTGCCTGTGGCGCTGGAGCAGGGTTCCAAGTTCGCCATCCGCGAAGGCGGTCTGACGGTCGGCGCCGGCGTGATTACTAAGATCCTGGACTGAAAGATGTTCGTCCGGTCGTTACCTTGGCGTGCACCGAGTGTAAGGAACGGAACTATACAACTGAGAAGAACCGTCGCAACGATCCGGGCCGCATGGAGCTGCAGAAGTACTGCAATCGCTGCCGCAAGCATACGTTGCACCGGGAGACGAAGTAAGGTAGCATATACCATCCCGCGCCAGGTTGTGTTTCGTTCTGACAACCTGGCACGGGGAACACAGGCCAGTAGCTCAATTTGGCAGAGCACCGCTCTCCAAAAGCGGGGGTTGTGGGTTCGATTCCTGCCTGGCCTGCCTGAGATCTGCAAAACGCCGTCTCTCTGGGCGGCGTTTTGCCCCTGAGAGAATTTCTGTAGAGTTGTTTTTTCCAGGAAATTCCCTGGCGACTCCAAAAGGAGATTTGCGTGGCTGAGAAAGTTGAGAAAAAAGACGCCGAAAAGGTGAAGATCGAGAAAGCCAAAACCGAAAAGCCCAAAGCGGCAAAGCCCAAGAGCGACAAGCCGAATTTCCTGCAACGCATCTGGACAGGCTTTCGGCGTTATATCTACGAGACCCTGGGCGAGCTCCGCAAAGTACAATGGCCTACCCGCAAGGAAGCCATCAACCTGACTATCGTCGTCCTGGTAGTTTCCATTGTAATGGCCTTCTTCCTTGGAGGTCTGGATTATATCTTTAGTCGGCTACTTACTTTGATTATCTAGCGGTATGGATCTGTTTGAGCAAGACGACCAATTCAAAGGCGAGCTAGGCGATATAGAGCCGGACGCCAATCCGGAGGCGGATGATCTGTCTCTGGAATTTGCCGATTCAGGCGTCAGCGAGCAGACGGAAGATGGGCGCGCCTGGTATGTTGTGCACTGTTACTCAGGTTATGAGAATAAGGTCCGCCACAACCTGGAGCAGCGCATCGAAACCATGGGCATGAAAGACAAAATCTTTGATGTGGTCGTCCCAACCGAGGAAGAGATCGAGGTCAAAGAAGGCAAACGCCGGACGGTTGAGCGCCGAGTATTCCCGGGCTACATCCTGGTCAATATGATCCTATCGGAAGAGTCCTGGTATGTGGTGCGCAATACTCCAGGTGTTACCGGTTTTGTGGGTATGGGTAATAATCCCACACCGCTACGCCCAGAAGAGGTTGCACAGATTATCAAGCGCATGGAAGCGGAAGCACCCCGCATCAAGGTCACCTTTAAACCTGGTGAACGGGTGCGGATTGTCGACGGTCCCTTCAATGACTTCCGTGGTACAGTATCCGAGATCGATATGGAGCGCGCTAAGGTGCGCGTCATGGTTAATTTCTTTGGCCGGGAAACCCCGGTCGAACTGGACTTTTTACAAGTAGAAAAAGCATAAATCAAACATGCCCGGCGACAACCGGCATATTTGGTGGGAGGGTGCCTCCCAATCACCCGTTATCACCACGAAGGAGTAAAACTGTGGCAAAGAAACTTAAGGCAATTGTACGTTTACAGATTACGGCCGGCAAGGCCAACCCCGCACCACCCATCGGCCCCGCCCTTGCGGGCCATGGTATTAACCTGATGGCCTTCTGCAAGGAGTATAACGCTCGCACCTCCAATCGGATGGGCGAGATTATTCCTGCCGAGATCAGCATCTTCTCGGATGGCTCTTTCACCTTCATCCTGAAGACTCCGCCGGCTTCTGTTCTGCTGAAGAAAGCCGCCGGTGTTGATAAAGGCTCAGCCCTGGCGCCGCGCACCAAAGTTGGCAGCGTCACACGCGCCCAAGTCCGCGAGATTGCAGAAATCAAGATGAAAGATTTGAACGCCATCGACCTGGAAGGCGCAATGAAGCAGATCGAAGGCACAGCCAGGAATATGGGACTGGAAGTCGTAGACTAGAACCCGGTGGGAGGGCAGTCTCGCTGCCCGCTAGCACCACGAAGGAGCATAAATGGCAAAACACGGTAAGAAATATCTGGCCGCAGCGGCCAAAATCGATCCAGATCAATTGTACGATCCGGAAAATGCAATTGCATTGGTGAAAGATACCTCCCCCACCAAGTTCGACGCCACCGTCGAGCTGCATATCCGCCTGGGGGTTGATCCCCGCCATGCCGACCAGCAAGTGCGTGACGTAGTTGTGTTACCGCATGGTCTGGGCAAAACGGTGCGGGTGATCGTATTTGCCCAGGGTGATGGGGTTACTCTGGCGCGCGAGGCGGGTGCCGATGTCATCGCCGATGATGAGACGATCAATAAAATCCAGGCAGGTTGGACAGATTTCGATGTAGCGATCGCTACCCCGGATATGATGGGGAAAGTCGGTCGCCTGGGTCGTGTCCTGGGTCCACGCGGATTGATGCCCAATCCGAAAGCTGGCACGGTTGTGCCCGCTGAAGATATTGCCAGGGTCGTCAAAGAGTCGAAAGCAGGGCGTGTCGAGTTTCGTGTTGATAAGACCTCCAACCTACACGTCCCGATCGGGAAGGTTTCTTTCGAGCAAGGGCAACTCTATGACAACATGGCGACACTGATGGATGCCGTCAAGAAGGCTAAGCCGGCTACCTCTAAAGGCACTTACATTCGTAAGGTCACCATCACATCGACCATGGGTCCCGGGATCAAAGTCGACACGACCCAATCGCAGGCCATGGAGGTTCGCGAGGTATAAGGTTGACCAGCGACATTCGTCGCTTAGCTTCGCCAGAGACAGCAGGCGCAGCCATTTGTTGGGCTGCTTAATTACCTGCCGAGGTGAAGACCGCTCCACACAATCCTTCGCGCAAGCGAATCCCGGTCCTCCGGGTGGAGAGTCTTTGCCCTTCTGGGATGCGAGGCAAAGACTTTTCATTTAGAAAGGAGGTGAATAAGCATTGGCAATTTCAAAGAAGCAGAAGAATGAGTTTGTTGCTCAATATGTCGAGTGGCTGAATCACAGCCAGGCGGTCTTTGTTACCGAATATTCTGGACTGACAATGAAGAATATCGACGATCTGCGCGCGAAGGTGCGTGAAGCCGGTGGCGAGTTCCACATTGTCAAGAACACACTGGGCAAAGTAGCTTTCGAACAGGCTGGACTACGGGTCTCCGAAAAACTGCTGACCGGCAGCACCGCGATCGCATTCGCGTTCCAGGATACCCCGGCAATGGCTAAAGTAATTTCGGAATACGCCCGCACGTCCGAGTTTGTCAAAATTAAAGGCGGCTACCTGGAAAAGCGTGCAATTGGACCTGATCAGGTAAAAGCCCTGGCCGAGCTACCACCGCTGCCAGTCATGCGCGCCCAGCTGCTGGGCACCTTACAGGCTCCCGCCAGCAAACTGGTCCGCACTTTAGCCGAACCAGCCCGAGCCCTGGCAGCCGTGATCAAGGCATATGCCGAACCGGAACCTCTGCAGTCTGCTGCATAGGCGATTCAAGATTGTATGATGATCAATCACAAGCATCTAAAACCGATTATTACTTTTGAAAGGAAAGAAGGATTTTACAATGGCTGATTTAGACAAACTCGTTGATGAACTGAGCAAGCTCTCCGTCCTGGAGGCTGCTGAGCTGGTTAAGAAGCTGGAGACCACCTGGGGTGTTTCTGCGGCTGCACCTGTAGCAATGGCAGCTGCGGCTGCTCCAACCGCCGCGGCCGCCGAACTGGTCGAAGAGAAGACTGAGTTCGACGTCATCATCAAAGACCCCGGCCCCAAGAAGATCGAAACCATTAAGGTCATCCGCCAACTGACCAACCTGGGCTTGAAGGAAGCCAAGGACCTGGCCGAAACTGCCGGCGGTAAAGTTATGGAAGCCGTAACCAAGGAAGCCGCCACTGACGCCAAGGCCAAGCTCGAAACTGCCGGCGCTGTCGTGGAAGTTGCCTGAGTTTTAGCGAGATTCTTTAAGAAACCGAAAAGGTCACCTTGTGGTGACCTTTTTTCTTTTACTGGGCTGTGGTATATTAAAAACATTAAAAATTAGCGAGGAGGCTTTATGAGCGCACGCATTTTGGTTATCGAAGATGATGAGGCGATTCTCAAGTTTCTACGCCGGGGATTAGCTTATGAAGGATACCAGGTCGATACGGCTGCCGATGGGCAGTCCGGCCTGACTCTCGCGCGGGACAACCCTCCCGACCTGGTCGTATTGGACTTGATGCTCCCGGGTATTGATGGCCTGGAAGTATGCCGCCGCCTGAGGGCTGGGGGTCCGGTTCCTATCCTGATCTTAACCGCCAAAGACTCCGTCAATGATCGCATCCAGGGGCTGGATATGGGTGCCGATGACTACATGGTGAAGCCGTTTAACCTGGACGAGCTGCTGGCGCGAATTCGTGCCCTGTTGCGACGTGCTCAGCCCAGCCGTCCACAGGTGCTGCGTTTTGCCGACCTGGTCCTGGATACCGGCACCCGCCAAGCATCCCGCGGCGACCGAGTTATCTCACTGACAGCCAAAGAATATGAGCTGTTGGAGCTATTCCTGCGCCACCCACGCCAGGTATTAACCCGCGATATGATCTTCGATCGGGTCTGGGGCTATGATTTCGGTGGAGAGAGCAACATCATCGAAGTTTATATCCGCTACCTGCGCCAAAAGCTAGAGACTGATGGCGAACCGCGCTTGATCCATACGGTGCGCGGCATGGGCTACGTTCTGCGCGAAGCATCCTGAACGCAACATTCATCTTCCCGGTGTGCTCAGCGAGACTGGTTCTCGGTATATAAATGTCGCTGCGGGTCCGATTAGCTTTACTGTACACCATCCTGATGGGTGGTATTTTGCTTATCTTTGGGACCGCAGTATACATTGCGGTCAGCTTGACCCTGACCAACCAGCTCGATAAAATCCTTGAAATTGAGGCTCGCGATATTGTCCAGAATACCAAAGCGAGCACACCTGGACCGATCCAGATCGACTTCTCCGCTATCAATCTCTCTCCAGATGTACTCGTTCAAGTTTGGGGGCCTAATGGCGAGCTGCTGGCTTATTCGTACAATCTTCCGGATTATTTGAGAAATTCCCTCGACCCAGAAGGTCTTCAATCAGGCAAGCCGGTATTTCGCAATACTATTGCTGGTGAAGAAGAGCTACGGGTGCTAAGTGTGCCACTGGTGATCAGCGGCAGCAACCGGATTATTTCTACACTGCAAGTTGCCGTCTTGAGCGAGGTAGTGGGATCTACCCAGCAGGTACTGTTATTTGTATTAATCATTGGCACCCTGATCGCAATGGTCGTAGCTGGGATTGCCGGCTGGTATAGCACCAATCAAGTCCTGGAACCCCTGGAGGTAGTGACCGAGACCGCCACCCAGATTACGCGGGCAGACGATCTTTCGCGCCGGATTATCTACCAGGGGTCGCCTGATGATGAGGTCGGGCAGCTAATTCGAGCATTCAACCACTCTTTGGAGAGGCTGGAAAACCTTTTCAATGCTCAAAGACGTTTCCTGGCGGATGTCGGGCACGAGCTTAGAACACCTTTGACGGTTATCAAGGGTAACATCGACCTGATGCGACGGATGAACTGCACAGACGAAGAATCGATGGACAGCATTAACAATGAGGTCGACCGCCTGACGCGCCTGGTTGGCGATCTACTCCTGTTAGCGCAGGCAGAATCGGGGAAGATGCCTTTGGTCTGGAATACTGTAGAGCTGGACACGGTGCTGCTGGATGTGCTGCAGCAAATGCGCGTCCTGGCAAAGGATAAGCTACAACTAAAGATTGGCGAGATCGACCAGGTGCAGGTTTGCGGTGACCAGGATAGATTAAAACAGGTGTTGGTAAACCTGATTGGGAATGCCATCAAATACACGCCCGCCGGTGGCGAGGTGATCCTGGGGCTGGCAAAAGTGGAAAAACGCGCCCGCCTGACCGTCAGTGATAATGGTCCGGGAATCCCCCCAGATGATTTACCCCATATATTCGAGCGGTTTTACCGCGGCGAGAAATCTCGCACGCGCTCAAAAGATGGCAAAGGTTTCGGCCTGGGGCTTTCAATCGCCTATTGGATTATCCGCAACCATGGAGGCCAGATTGAAGCATTCAACCGGGAACCCACCGGAACGACCTTTTGTGTCTGGTTGCCCCTGATGGAAACGAACTGTAAAGAAGAAAAGGCGATTCAGGCAGTATAGGCACGGTCTACTGCCGGTTTCGATTTGAATTGCCCTGATCACCCGAAAATTGCCTGGTTGAATTGTTGTTCGCCGGGCTGCTATGCAGGGGGGTGTAGGTGGGCTCCGGTCGGCCAAATCCAGATTCAATCGAAGAGGGGGCTTTGGGTGCCGGACGAAATGTATTAGGTGCTGGCGAAGTCGCATTGGCTGGAGGAGAGACTTTCCCAGGAACAGGGAGTGGCAGGGACCGATTAGCAGCACGCTGACCGTTTATCGATCGTTTTTCATCTATCGTGAAGAGCCTTTCACCGGATAGTGAAAAAGTACCGATGATCAGGACGCGTATCAACCAAACTAGCACTGCTACGAAAATGGGGACAGCTCGTAATAGCATCTGCTGATCGATCACCGCATTGCCGAGAGTCTGGTTGTTCAGAATGGCAATCGACACGCCCCACCAGGTCAGCATAGCATTCATGGTTGCAGCCAGTAACCAGGCACCAAAAAGGTACCAGACTTCCTTAGGTTCATTTTTACCCTGTTCTGGAGTGAACAATCGAGCGATCCCGGCAAAATCGATCCCACAAAAAGCGATCGCCAGGATAGTTGACCAAAGAACTCCAAAGAAAGATAACTCTCCGAGCAGATCATTCAGCGCGAATTCGGTCGTACTGAAGTTGAAAACCTCGAAGGCTAACAGGGCGCAGATAATCATCCCCCCAAATAGTAGCCCCCGTTGTGGTTTGAGCCGATGGAAAGCTGCATCTACATTTTTATGCAAACCGGTTGTACTCATTGAGCTCCTCCTATTTGGATAGAACGAAATCTTAGAAAGATTAAAGTTTTAGGGACTCTGGGTCAGGTTATTGACAACGGATCATTATATTTGTATAATAGAACAAAAGTTCTAATTTGTCAAGAGTAAACCTGGAGGCTGCCATG
>JAGDMX010000121.1 GCA_017860725.1 Chloroflexota bacterium
ATCTCGCACGACTGCCAGCTCGGCGACTATGTCAACATCGCCCCTGGAGCAATCTTGGCCGGTGAGGTCAATATCGAGGCAGGCGCGCTGGTCGGCATGGGCGTTACGGTAAATCTGCGCGTCAAAGTCGGTGCCGGGGCGCGTATCGGCAATGGCGCCACTGTCAAATCGGATGTGCCTGAGAAAGGCATTGTACGTGCCGGCACAATCTGGCCGGCGTAATGCCTATTCGCTTCATAACCACGCATAGATTTAATTCACGATGAATGTGCCGATGTCATCCCCCGATCTGACCGACGCCGAACGCGATGCAGTAGCGGCGGTTCTGCGTACACCGAACCTGAGCATGGGTAGTGAGATCCTGGCTTTTGAAGATATTTTTCGAGCGTATACCGGCAGCCGGTATGCCATCGGGGTCAGCTCCGGCACCTCCGGCTTGCACTTGTGCGTGCGCGCTGCTGGTATCACGGATGGCGATCTGGTGATCACTACACCCTTCTCATTTGTGGCCTCCGCCAATGTGCTACTATTCGAACGCGCCATACCGATCTTCGTGGATGTCGAAGCGTCGACCGGTAATATCGATCCAAGTCTGGTACGCCAGGCAACCGCCGATCTGCGCACAGTTGGAAGAACCGCCGAGCGCTGGCTTCCGCGGCGCGGTTTCTCTACAGCCTATCAACCCCCAGATAATCCATTGCCCCTAAAGGCGCTCCTACCGGTGGATGTCTTTGGTCAGCCAGCCGACATGGATCCCTTACTGGAGACAGCCCGAGAATTTGGTCTGAAAGTCATCGAGGATTCCTGCGAGGCATTGGGGGCTGAGTATAAAGGTCGTAAAGCCGGGACTCTGGGTGATTATGGCGTATATGCTTTCTATCCCAACAAGCAGATCACAACCGGCGAAGGCGCTATGATCATCACTGACGATGAAGGGGCAGCCAGCTTCATGCGAGCCTTGCGCAACCAGGGGCGCGCCCCAGGCGATACCTGGCTGCAGCATACCCACCTCGGCTACAACTACCGCCTGGATGAGATGAGCGCCGCCTTGGGTCGATTGCAGATGACCCGCCTGGAAGAACTGTTACAGCGGCGCCAGAAAGTCGCTGATTGGTACGAAGAACGACTGAGTGAGCTGCCCGGCATAGAAACGCCAAGACTATCCGCACATACTAGCCGGGTGAGCTGGTTCGTGTATGTCGTGCGCTTCCAGCCTGGATTAGAGCGCGATACTATTGCCGCAGAGCTGGGTAAGAGAGGTATCCCGGCTCGGCCTTACTTCGCCCCGATTCATTTGCAGCCCTATATGGTTGAGCGCTTCGGATACCAGCCAGGTGATTTCCCAATCACAGAAGAACTGGGCAAGCGCAGCTTGGCATTGCCATTCTCCGGTGTCATGGAAGAAAGCCAGGTCGATTACATCTGCCAGGTTTTACACCAGGTGATAACAGCCACCCTTTAAACGAGCACAATCAATCTAATATCTTTCTCACGCGGCTGAGGTAAGATTGTAGGAGATTTCACAATAATCTCCCGAGGTCAGAGTTTATGAATGTCACGATGTGGCGCAAAGCCTTGCAGGTGATCCCGCGCATCAGCAAAGATGAATGGGATCATCTAGATATTATCTCCAAATGGTTGATCTCCACCCGAGCGGCGGTTCTGATCATGACTTTCCTGTCTGCGGCTATTGCCGGGATTTTTGCCCTTCAGCACAGCCTCTTCAACTTTTGGTACTGGTTGTTGTTGGCCATAGGATTGGTTATGGCGCATGCCACCAACAATTTGCTCAACGATTACACGGATTTTGTCAAAGGAGTCGACCAGGATAATTATTACCGTAGTCAATATGGTCCACAGCCGCTTGTGCATGGATTGCTGGATAAGAAGGGGCTTCTGACTTATGCCGCTGTCACAGGTTTGATTGCCCTTAGCGCGGGTTTGGCGTTGGTTGCTCTGCGTGGCGGCTCAACTCTCTTGCTGCTCGGACTGGGGGTATTTTTCGTCCTGTTTTATACCTGGCCGTTAAAATACATCGGCTTAGGCGAGATTGCCGTGCTGATCGTTTGGGGGCCATTGATGATCGGTGGCGGTTACTATGTCATCACCGGTCAGTGGGATTGGAGTGTCGTTTTTGCCAGCCTGCCCTATGCCCTGGGCGTGACCGGTGTTATTTTTGGCAAACATATCGACAAATGCGAGATGGATAAGGCGAAAGGCATCCACACGCTGCCGGTGATTATTGGCGAAAGAACATCACGCACCATTTTGATCGGTATATTTGTTCTACAATATCTGCTGGTGGGCTACCTGATCCTGACCGGCTTTTTCACACCAGTCATGCTGGTGGTGCTGTTTGCCCTGCCGGCATTTCGCCGGATTTTGCCCGTTTGCACTGCCCCTAAGCCAGCAGAAAAACCCGCCGACTTTCCGGATGTCTGGCCAAACTACTATGTGGCAGCTGCTTTCTACCACAATCGCACCTTTGGTTTGTGGTTTTTATTGGGCTTGATCGTCAACGCAATTGCGATTTATCTGCTGAATTAAATAGTCGGTAAAACATTCAGCCCATGATTTCGGTATAAAACCACCGCAATCATGGGCATTTTTTATGATCGTCGTTTATCTCAATCAACCGGGAATATAACCTCTTCGCGACCGGCCAGCTTGTCCTGGATAATATTGATTACGATATCCAGGTGGCGGGTGTCGTGGACGAAATCCAGGTCATCGGTGCGGATGGTCAGCACCGGGCAAACATCAAAAGTGGTCAGCCACTCATCGTAAAATGATTCGAGCAGTTGCAGGTATTCTGGTGAGATGCCCGTTTCAATCGAGCGTGCTCGCCGGCGGATGCGCTCAATCAGTAGCGGCACAGGTGCTTTGAGGTAGATCAGCAAATCCGGCGGGGGTAAATTATCCACAACCATATCGAACAACCGCCGATATGCCAGAAAATCGCGCTCATTCAGGTTGCCCAGGTGGTGTAAAGCCCGAGCGAAAATGAACGCATCCTCATAGATACTGCGATCCAAGATTACCGACTGCGGCAGCTCCCACATATCCAGATACTGCTGGGCACGATGTCCCAGGAAAAAGATCTGCAGGTGGAAAGACCACTTGCGCATGTCAGCATAGAAATCCGCCAGGTACGGGTTGTCGGATACCGACTCAAAGGCAGTCTCCCAACCCAACCGCGCCCCCAGGCGTTCGGTAAGCGAGGTTTTTCCGGCGCCAATATTACCGGAGACGAGGATCAGGCGTTTAGTCATACTGTGTCTCTCCCATGGTATCGAAGGGATCATGGAACTGTATGGGTATTATAAACTCAACAAACAGGCGCAGCGCTGGGAACGACGCTGCGCCTGTAAAAGGCAAGGTAACTCTGTATCAACACTCACTGTAGCCGCAAGCGTAGCATTTTCGGCAGCCTTCTTCATTCACCACTGCCGCCTGGCCGCACTCCGGGCACAGGTCGCCAACCCTGAATAACGCATGTTGGTCGTGTTCATGGTCAATGGTGTGCTCCGCCTGCCTGGCCGACTCGCTCAGGTGATGAAATCCGTTCCCTTCCTGTTCTTGCTCTATCTCATCCCCATCCCGCCGTAGAGGATCGGTACTGTCCAGATAGCTCGCCAGGGCTTGTGCAACGCCATCCGGCAATGAACGTACCCGGTTGGGACCAAACCCCAAAGAGCGCCCACCGCCGATGCCCGAGAGTTGCCTCCAAACTTCCTTCAGCCGCTCGCGCGGGGGAACCGGAGAGGCCAGCCGCAGGACATAGGAGATTAACCGGCCGATCGCCTCCGAGACTGCCGCTGTGTCGGAGCCGGCTTTGGCAGTGTTAATAAAGACCTCGAAAGGTTGCTCTCCACCGTTCTCATTGATCGTGACAAAAGCCTTACCCAACGGGGTGCTGACGTTCACCGTTGTGCCGCGCAAAGCGCGTGGCCGTGGCTTCTTTTTATCGTGCCAGATTGTCAACTGCTCTAGCGGTGCCTGCTCGGCAGATTGTTTCTGCTTGGCTGTGGCATTGGTTTCCAGAACGACCTTCTGGCGTGAACCGGTGACATACACTGTAATGCCCTTGCAGCCAAGCTCCCAGGCTAGCTGGTAAGCGGTAGCCACATCGGCTTCGGTTGCATCCTCAGGGAAGTTCACCGTCTTGCTCAGGCTGTTATCCACAAAAGCCTGCAAGGCAGCTTGCATGCGTACATGCTCATCGGCGCTGATATCCTGGGAGACCACGAACACCTGCCGGATGTGCTCTGGAACTTCTGATAATCCCTGGCAAGTGCCTTGTTCCATTACATGCTCGATCACTTGCTGGCGGGTAGAGTCGTTCAATCCCGCTCGGATCAAGGCTATCTCGAAAAGAGGGCTGGCATAAGCAAGCTGCAAATCTTTGCCATTGTCATTGACATGCCGGATATATGCCAGTGCAAAAGCCGGCTCGCAGCCATATCCTTCACAACCGGCCACGGTGGCAATCGTCCCGGTAGGAGCGACGGTTGTCTGGGCGGCATTGCGGATGCCATGCTGCCGGATCCCTTCCACAACCCGGTTCCAATTAACTTCCGGCCGGCCCCAATTGTGGATGTTGGGCACAATCGGGGCAGGTGGCTGCCATAACAAATTATTTGGGTCGTAGATACTGCCTTCAATGGCCTTGAATGATCCTCGCTGCTCTGCCAGCTCAATACTGGTCAGCATGGTATGGTAACGCACGAACTCCATCACCTGCGAGGCGAACTCTTGCCCTTCTGGGGAGCCATAGCGAATGCCCACATGGTACATTAAATCGGCCAACCCCATCACTCCCAGGCCGATGCGCCGCGCCTTGTGGGCGGCGACATTGAGCTGGGGCACTGCAGGTACGTAAGCATTGGCGTCAACGACATCATCCAGGAAAATTGTCGAGAGTGCAGTGCTCTGGCGCAGCTTTTCCCAATCGACAGTATGATCCGGACCTAAGTGTTGAGCCAGGTTCACAGAGCCCAAGCAGCAGTTCTCATACGGCCCCAGCCATTGCTCTCCGCACGGATTGGTTGCCTCCATTTGGTAAAGATGCGGCACTGGGTTAGAGCGGTTTGCTGCATCCAGGAAGAGCATGCCCGGTTCGCCATTGTGGTGGGCCTGGGTCACAATCTTCTCAAATAACTCACGGGCGCGTACCGTCTTATAAACTTTGATCGGAATACCCCGGGCATCGGCCTGTTCCAGAGTGCCGCGGAATCCTCGGTAATCGGGCGAATTCACATCCGGGAAGCGCAGATCCCACATCTCATCCTTACGCACAGCCTCCATAAAACCATCTGTAATCCCGACCGAGATGTTAAAGTTAGTGATAGCATTTTCATCCGTCTTGCAGGTTATAAACTCCTCAATATCCGGGTGGTCCACACGCAAGACCGCCATATTCGCACCGCGGCGCGTCCCACCCTGGGCAATTTCTCCAAAGGCTTTGTCGTAGACCCTCAAGAAACCGACCGGCCCAGTCGCCTGACCTGCCGATGACTTGACCATAGTTCCTTTTGGCCGCAGTTGGGAAAAGGCGAAACCATTGCCTCCACCAGTTTGCTGGATCAGGGCTGCATCGCGCAAAGTCTGAAATATCCCGGCTGGATCACGACCCATATCATCCGAGATGGGCAGCACAAAACAGGCCGCTAGCTGGCCGAGCGGTGTGCCCGCTCCGGTAAAAGTGGGAGAATTGGGGAAAAAACACTTGGTGGTTAGTAGCTCGTAATAACTGCGTGCCCGCTGCATAATATCTGAATCCCACTGGTTTTCGCAGGCAGCCACATGATATGCTACCCGCCAGAACATCTCTTCGACAGTCTCTACCGGTTGGCCATTTTTGCCCCTTCTTACATAGCGGCGTATCAGCACCTGACGAGCATTCTCTGTAAGGGACACCGGAATAATATCTCCCGGTAACGGTGGTGTGGGCAGCAAACCATTTTTTTGATCGACATTAGGCTTTTCTGCGAGCATATCCATTTCTCCTATCACCAATGTAATTTACTTTTATACAGGAACTGCTCCCCCCTGTTTTATTCAAACACAATCCGTATCAGTTTTCCAACAGGCGATCGATCTCGCCGCGAATTGCTTTCAGATCATCCAGCCCAAGGTAGACAATAGCATAGCGAATATAAGCAATCTGATCCATTTCTTTCAGACCAGCAATCACCATATCTCCAACGACGCGGGAGGAAACCTCTGCCCGGCCCATCGCTTGCAACGTGGATTCGATCTCGCCCACCAGGCGCTCGATGTCGGTAGCAGAAACCGGGCGTTTGGCGCAGGCAATTCGTATCCCACGGATCAGCTTATCTCGATCGAACTCTTCCCGAGTGCCATCTTGCTTGACCAGCAGAGGCGTCGCTAGGATAGGGCGCTCATAGGTACTGAACCGCTGCCCACAGTTTTCACACTCCCTGCGGCGGCGAACGCCACCCCGGTGATCGTGGGTAGTATCAATCACCCGTGATTGTTCATATTTACAGTATGGACAGCGCATGTTAATTTCCTCGGGAAAATAGAACAAACGTTGCCGCCATAGGTAGGGTATTCACCTCAAATACCCCGTATATGTACGGCATACTAGTCGAGAATTGTAGCATAACATCTATTCCATGGCAAGGGAATTTGTATCAATAAAACTTAAAATTTTCATTCCGAAACATATATCTGCCGATTCTGAATAGTAGTATTCGGTTTCTATTTAACAACCCACCACAAAATAGCTGAGCCAGGCAACCGGATGCCTGGCTCAGCTGTACATTCAAGCCTCCCCACGCGAAGGCAAATGTGAGGAGACAACCATGCCACCAGTCTCCAAACCACACAACCCACACTTCTTTAAGCGCACCGCGCGCAAACCGGGCCTCGTGACCGGTACCAGGCAAGTCAAACTACCCCGGTTCGAACAGCCGGTACACCGATATAACATCAGACCTCCGGTTCGGTTATCATGAAGATTAACCCTCCGGCAGGGGATATCCTAGCCCATTGTAAGGCCGATCCTAATGCCCACGGTTGCGCAGGAAGGTCGGGATATCCAGGTCTTCTGTGTTGAAGGCTCGCGGCTGGAACTCCCGCGCCGGCTGGCTGGTCGGCTTGGAAGTGACAGCTACGTTTAAATCCCGCAGCTCATCGCTCAAAACCCGTTGCAATCACGGTGATGCGCACCTGATCCTTCATGTTCTGATCTATCACCGCACCAAAGATCAAGTTGACATCCGGATGTGCAGTCTCCTTGATAATCGCTGCAGCCTGGTTGACATCGAACAGCGTCAACTCTGGACCACCGGTCACATTGAACAGGATGCCACGCGCTCCGTCAATAGTGATATCCAACAACTGGCTGGAAATGGCCTGTTCGGCAGCCATGCGCGCAGCATCTTCACCTTTGGCCATTCCGACGGCCATCAACGCCGCACCGCCCTCAGACATGATCGTGCGGACATCGGCAAAGTCCAAATTGATCAGTCCTGGAACCGTGATCAGCTCGGAGATACCCTGGACGCCCTGGCGTAGAACATCATCTGCCATGCGGAAGGCGCTCTGCAGATTGGCGCGCTTGTCCACGATCTGCAGCAACCGATCGTTGGGGATCACAATCAATGTATCGGACTGTTCTTTGAGCTTGGTGATGCCCGCTTCAGCAGCTGTGATGCGGCGCGACCCTTCGAAAGTAAATGGCCTGGTGACAACGCCGATGGTCAGTGCACCGACCTCTTTGGCAATTTGGGCTACCGTTGAGGCACCACCGGTGCCGGTGCCGCCGCCCATCCCTGCGGTGATGAAGACCATATCGGCGCCTTTCATCACGCCATACAGCTCTTCCGCTGATTCCTCAGTCGCTTTCCGCCCCACCTCGGGGTCACCACCCGAGCCCAGACCGCGGGTCAACTTCTCACCAATCCGGACGCGTGTAGCTGCCTTGGAAAGCATTAATGCCTGGGCATCCGTGTTCACAGCCACGAACTCGACACCCTGCAGGCCTTCGTCAATCATACGATCGACGGCATTACACCCGCCGCCGCCGACACCGACGACTTTAATGCGGGCAAACGATTCTAACTGGTTGGGGTTTGGACTGGTCATTTTTCTGCCTCCTATGAATGATCACTATGATTAGTCTGTAAATCCATTTTGCAAATTCGATCTCTCACCGTAATATTGAACCCTTGGTCTGGATCGTCAAGGCAATAGTCGTCGTAAAAAGCTCTTTACTTTATCCATCGATGTATCTCCTCCCGGAATTGCTGTGATTGTCTTGGGTCGTTTAGCCGACCCGCCTGTATGAATAACACCGTAGTGTACCGCCCATGAGAGCAGACCTACGCTGGTCGAAAACGCCGGTGAATCCAGGTGGTCGATCATGCCCACCAGGTTCTCTGGTTTTGCAATCCTCACCGGCACTCCCATCACATTAGTAGCCACACTGCGAATCCCCGGGAGTGCGCTGGTGCCGCCAGTCAATACCATGCCGGCAGGCAGAAGGCCATCGTACCCGGATCGCTTGATCTCCTGAACCACAAGGCTGAATATTTCCTCTACCCGCGCTTCGATGATCAGGGACAGTTCTTTGCGCCCAATCTGGACCATCTCCTCTTCACCAAAAGGCCGGATGTTGAAATACTCTTGGGCTTCCCCTTCTTCCAATATAGCCTGCCCATGCTGGATTTTGATCTCCTCAGCCTGGGACATCGGCAGGCGCAGGCCGTGGGCAATATCGGATGTGATGTGGTTGCCGCCAATGGCTAGTACGGCGGTATGCCAGACATCTCCATCGATATAGATCGCCATGTCCGTCGTCCCACCGCCGATATCACACACCACAACCCCCATTTGCCGTTCGGTCTCGTTCAGTACCACCTCTGCAGAGGCTAAAGGATTCAGCACAAACATGGTCACATCTACACCAGCAGTAGCCACACACTGGCGCAGATTCTCTACACTGGCAGCTGCTGCGGTGATGATATGGGTCTCGACCTCCAGGCGATAGCCATGCATGCCCAATGGGTTGCGAATTCCAGCCTGGCCATCGACATCAAAACCGCGCTGGATCACGTGGATAATTTCCCGGTTATGCGGGATAGCTACTGCTCGGGCGGCATCGACGGCACGCGCGACATCATCCTGGTCGATCACCCGGCCTGTAACTCCCACGACACCCCGACTGTTGACAGACGAAACATTCGAGCCGGCCAGGCTTACCAGAGCAGAAGTGATCTCCAATCCCGAAGTGCGCTCGGCTTTTTCCACCGACCTTGCCACTGCCTGAGCCGCAGTTCCCAAATCGACGACCACGCCCTTGCGGATCCCTTCTGACGGTTCAATCCCTACACCCAAAATGCGGATCTGCCCATCCTGCTCGAGCCGACCCACCAGGGTGCACACCTTGGTCGTGCCTACATCAATTCCTACAATGATTGACTCTTCCATAATACCTTCTCGCGCCTTTCACTTCCTGTTGCGCTAAGCTATCCAGGTTGCCGGCTGAGTTACCTCAGCCGGTAATAAGGTGCGTGAACATACTCCACACTCACCAGCGATGGCAGCGTCTCCTCTTTATCATCCAGACGAGCTATGATCTCCTGATACACAAGCAGCTTCATCGGCATCTCTTGCGCATCGCCAAAGTACACATCCCAACCACCGGGGTCCCTCCAGCCAAAACCGCGTGCCCCATCATAGAGTAAAGGTACATCCGGTGGCGCCTGCTCGGCCAGGGTGAGAACGGCAGTGACAAACTCTGGTGTCATGAATGGCTGGGCACTTGTCGGCGTAGTTCTTTCAGCAACCTGAGGTGTGGAGGCGGTAATATCCTGCAAGTCTGCCTGGGGTTCTTCGACATACAATGCTGGAGGCGGAGCCGAGGCCTCCACAACCGGCCCAAAATCGCTGGGCAAGCTGCTG
>JAGDMX010000501.1 GCA_017860725.1 Chloroflexota bacterium
CAGCTGCCAACGCCTGGGGCATCTCCAGCTTGGGTAGCGGCGGCAGGAAGTAGACATTATCCAGCCCCATTTTGGCAGCCTGGGCCTGCAAGACAGGCTTATCTTTGCCGCTGCCGACCAACACGATGGCAATGCGGGGGTCGTCTCTCAGTAAATTTGCCGCTTGCAGTACAACTCCCAGGTCGTTAGACAGGCCGTGGGCTCCAGCATATAAAACAATATACCGAGCTTGCAGTCCGTGCAACTGCCGGAAGCCGGCACCATCGTCATCCGGGTCGAACATGGAGGCGTCGGCCCCGTTGGGTACCAGCTCAACCTGCCGGGCGCCGTGGTCGATGACATGTTGGATGAAACCTGGCGAGTTGACCAGCACGCGATCGGCACGGCGGTACAGGAAGCGCTCGAGCCATTCAGAGAGGCGGATGAGCAGCGGATTACGCAGCACCCCTACCTGGACAGCAAAGGCTGGCCACAGGTCGCGCACCTCGAACAAGAAGGGTACGCCTTTCAAGCGGCTGAGCGCCCAGGCAGTCACTCCTTGAAAGATGGGTGGTGAGGTACCCCACAGCAGGTCAACTTCTTTAACCTTGATCCCCAGCCAGAAGGAAGATCCCATAAAGCTGAGAAAGCTCACAATCCGGTGTGCAAAGCTATGGTGCAGCGCCGAGTAGGTGGCGGCACGCAGGATGGTAATGCGTCCATCGGCTTCTACCTGCGGCGCAGTGGCCGGGTTGCTGCTAGATGCGCCCGTCAGGTAACTCACCGGGCTGGCAATCACTGTCACCTGGTGGCCGTGATCAGCCAGGTAGCGCGCCAGCTCATGGTGGCGGGTGCCACCCGGTTCGTTAAGCGCCGCAAAAGCCTGGTGGATGAGCAGGATGTGCATTGCTTAACCTGGCAGTATCCATTCACTGGTCAAGGATAGTGGCGCTCGATCGACCGCGGTCACAGAGAAGGAGAGTGCCGGTTGCTTAATAGCGTAAGTCGGGGACCGCCAGCCCCAGGTTGGAGAAATCGGTCCGCTGCCTTGTAGCAGTTCCCCGGCACGCACCAGTTGCATCGATAACTCCAAATCCACCTGCCCGGGCTGGACCCGCAGCTCAAGCTTTCCCTGCGGAGACTCCAGCCGCAGGTTGGTGCCGTCCAGTTCCCAAGGCCAGTCGGGCAGCAGCCAGTGCACGCGTAGCCGGAAGGGGGTCCGTTACCGTATTGTGTACTGCAGCCGAAACCAGCGCGTTATCCCAAGGGGGTGGGGCAGTATAACGGTAGGTCCCAGGGTCGCCGGCCAGGTTGTGCCCTTGCCACCACAAATCCAGGTGTAATTGGTCGGCATGTCCTGGCCGGGAGGTAAAGCGTGCCAGGCGCAGGTATGCCCAGGATTTGCCGTTGGTGTTGCGCAGTGCACACGGCCCTATCCGAGCTTCCGGAGTTATTTCTGGCGGTTCGGGTCGGCTGCGTGGGGGCAGCCAGGCGCTCATCTCGTCCCAGGGACCGCCAGGAAAGGGGGAATGTCCCAGGAAAGCGTCGCCAGCGGCTTGCAGAGTCGGGCGGTAATCTTGGAACGCGCCGGTCGAGAGCGGCAGGATGTATGCCCCATCATTGGGTCCCAGGTTGGGTACTTCACCGCTGCATGGATCGACCAATGCAAGCAGCCATTGAGTCGCCATTGACAGGCGTTCTGCGCTCTCCGAGGGGAACGGTTCCGGGCTGATGGCAGCTACCCACAACGCCAGTTGCAGCATAAGCCGGTGATAGTTGTTGCTGTGCTGGATGTAAGCACCGTCAGGGGCGATCTGGCGCTGCAGTCCGTGCTGCAGCCAGTGCCAGCCGGTTTGGCGCCAGCTCGTTGCGCGCGGATCCTGCGGCAAGGCTAGCCCGGCAGTGAATAAGCCGGCAGCTTCACTCAGCAAGTGGTTGTTGTTCTGGGCGCGGGAGTAAGCCAGCGTCACCGGGAGGCGGGCGGCATGCTCTGCGACCGCCTGTGCCAGATGCTTTAATGCCGCGCTTCCCAGGCTGGTGAACACCTGGGCGGCAAATACGAATGCAATCAGCCGCAGAGCCACCTCCTGGGCGGATGCCCAATGTGCTCCTTGGTAAGGTGGACTGGCATCCAGGAAGGCTTCGGTGTGGCGCCAGAAGGTTTGCGGGTAACGCTCGTCTCCGGTCAGGAGGTAAGCCCGCCCCAGTATAGTTGCCCAGCCAAAGCGTGCTGGCTCCCAGACAAACTTGAGATCTTCTATTGTTTCTCGGTTGGTAGCCTTCTTAGATTTACCTTCGTATTCAGTCCAATGGCCAAGTGGCTCGCTCAGGGTGAGCTGTAACGGCTGCGGATTTCCGCCAAACAAACGTACCTGCCCTGCTACGATTTCATCCGCTTCGTTTAGCAGACTACCGATCCCCTCACCCAGGAACGTCCGGAGCTGTCCGGCGCTGGGTGGGTCTAGGAGGTCAGTGCGGAGCGGACCGCAATCAACGCTGCTTGCAGCCTGGGTCAGCCGGCGATAGTAACCGCTGCGCAGCCCGATCTGGTAGCGAGCATATAATCCCAGCTGCTGTGGGCCCAATTCACGTAGGGCTGTGAGCACCAGGGTAACTCGGTTCATGTGAAAAGGCTGGAGATGCTTTCCAGGATGGTATGCAGGTACTGCACTGAGCGCAGCGGGTCGCCGGGGATTTCCAGGCTGTGGTTAGCTCCGGATAGGACCAAAGACCGTGCACCGCAAGCGGCTTGAATCTTCTGCATGGCAGCCGGATCGTAGGTCGAGTCAGCATCGCTGGCGACAAACAGCGCCGGACCGCTACACTGCGAAGCAGCCTGTACCAGCAGCGGTTGTTGCAACAAGGGCGTCAGCCAGATGGTCGTGGCACCGGCAGCGATCCCACCTGCCAGCAAAAATCCAATTGCCAGTGTACCGATTGATTTTCCAACTAAAATCAGACGGTTGTACGGGCGCTGTGATAGCCCCACCTGTACACCAGCCAGGGCGTCTGCGCCCAGCCACTGGGCACGCGCCAGTAGCGGCGCGGCCTCGAATTCTGGGTGGTTATAGTCTGTGTGCAGTTGCAGCACATCGGCGCCGCGCGCCAGCAGCAGGCGTGCCGGGTAGTAGAGCAGGGGCATATCGCAAGTGTAGCGCAGTCCGGGGAAAATCACCGCCAACTCACTCGCCTCGGCCGGCTGGCGAAAGAACCTGTTTGGCACTGTGCTTTCCTGGTGCCCTGATATTTGCAAGGAAGTAATCGCTGGTTCGCTCACGGCATTCCTTCGATTTGTACGCTCTGCCCGCTGCGCAGGGACTGCACTGCGGCGTAGCTGGCACGCATTACCCCAAAAATTTGTTCGTAGGGGATCGGCGGCGGTCCGTTCGCCAGGATAGCCTGTACAAAGGCCAGCCACTCATGGTGGTGACCTTTATCCTGGCGCAGGCGTGAGCGTAATGTATTGCGCCGACCATT
>JAGDMX010000502.1 GCA_017860725.1 Chloroflexota bacterium
CAGCTCTTGCCGTGGCTGTTCTCGCCTCGTCTATCGGCGATCAGCCGTTGGAAGATTGGAGATAACCTGCGGCGCAGCCTGGTGGCAGGCAGTCTGCTGCAGTGGTTCCTGGCTGGTTGGCTGATGCAGCCGCTCTCTCCCGGGGTTTGGACGATTAGTGGGATGCTCGTCCTGGCTGTTCCGATATTGACCGGTTTGTTCGGGGCTTTGCGCCGGCGTTTAAATGGCCAACCGGCGCGGCAGAGCGAAGCGGGTTTAAAAAACAGCTTTTTCCGTTGGCTGTTGGCGCTGGCTTTCCTGCCTTACGATGCACAGACAGCTACAGACGCGATTGTGAGGACACTGGTGCGGCTGGGTATCACCCGCCGCGGCCTGCTACGCTGGACTTCCAGTGACCAGGTTGCGCGCCGCCAATCACTCAGGGGGGCGCGTGCAACCTGGCAGCAGATGTTATTGTCTTTCGTCCTGGTGGTCATCTTTGCCATCCTGATTGTATGGTTCCGCCCGGCTGCGCTTCCCTGGGCTGCCCCACTACTGGCCGCCTGGTTACTGTCGCCTGGAATAGCCATATGGGTCAGCCGACCTCTGACGCGGCGTGCAGAAAGTCTAGACAGCGTGCAGACGCGGGAACTGCACCGGCTGGCCCGCCGCACCTGGCTTTTCTTTGAACAGTTCATCGGGCCTGAGGATCAGTGGCTGCCTCCAGACCATTTTCAGGAGGCGCCTCTTGGGATCGTAGCCCACCGCACTTCGCCGACCAACATCGGCATGGCGCTGCTTTCCGCTCTGGGGGCTTACGATCTGGGCTATCTGGAGGTGTTGACCCTTTCGACGCGCCTGATTTCCTCCTTTGATACCCTTGAAAAACTGGAGCGCTTCCGGGGTCACTTTTTAAACTGGTATGACACACGCAGCCTGGATCCATTGCACCCGCGCTATGTTTCTACGGTAGACAGCGGCAACTTGGCGGCTAGCTTGATAGCCCTACGCCAGGGCTGCCTGGAAATCCCTGATAAACCAGTTTTACGCTGGGATTCCTTCAAAGGGCTGCTGGATGCCATCGACCTGCTTGATACAGTCTTCAGCGACCTGGATGCCCCTTCTTTGCATAAGACAATCGACGAGTTAAGGAATGCACTCAAATCGATCGTTCAATCCATCCAATCTGTGAAAAAAGAACCCACCCGCTGGGTGGGTTTGCTTTCCGATCTGAGCAGTAATGGAAATGGTCAGATTTTCCGGCGGAATTGGTCGGAACTCGACCGGCTCATTGTGGGATTGGTGGAAAACAATCCCCAAGAGTTGAATCCAGAGAACTTGCGCCGCCTGCGTTATTACAACCGAGGTGCGCGGCAACAGATCAATAGTATCCAGCGTTGCATCGACTTGCTTTTGCCCTGGCTCGCCTCATTCCACAACATACCGGCTCTCTTCCAGGAGGAAGATGTACCACCCAGCCTGGCGCAAGCCTGGCATGCGCTGGAAATGGCTTTCCCCGCACAGCCATCTCTGGCAGAAATCCCGTCAGCTTGCCAGTCAGGACGCGTGGTCCTGGATCAGCTACGAGAGGTCTTGAAAGATGCGCATTTTCCGCCAATGCATGATGGGGCAAAGCGGGAATCTGTGTATCACTGGGCGAACGATCTGGAGAAAAAGCTGGATACAGCCGCTTTGACGGCTAAGACCCTGCTAAATGGTTACCAGGAGCTGGCTCATCGTTGCGATCTGCTCTTCCAGGGCATGGATTTTACCTTCCTGTTCGATGCTCAACGCCAGGTCTTTCATATCGGATACAATGTCACTAACGGCAATCTGGATTTAAATTATTATGACCTGTTGGCCTCCGAAGCCCGTCTTGCCAGCTTAGTGGCAATTGCCAAGGGCGAGGTCCCACAGAGTCATTGGCTGCACCTGGGGCGTCCCTTTACGCGTGTGGACGGGCAGCAAGCGCTCATCTCGTGGAGCGCTACCATGTTTGAGTACTTAATGCCGCATTTAATGGTGAGCAGTAAACCCGGCACCCTGCTTGGCCAAACCCTGGAAGTGGTAGTCGACCGCCAGATCGAATATGGGCATGAGAAAAATGTCCCCTGGGGGATCTCGGAATCGGGCTATTATCGTTTTGACGCCAACCAATTCTACCAATACCGTGCCTTCGGAGTGCCCGGGTTGGGTTACAAGCGTGGTCTGGCCGACGACCTGGTCATCACCCCTTACGCTTCCCTTCTGGCGCTGCCGCTGCGCCCACGTGCGGTTCTCCATAATACAGAGCTTCTCAAACAGCTGGGTATGTTGGGGATGTACGGTTTTTATGAAGCAGCCGACTTCACCCAGGCGCGCCTTGCCGCGGGCCAGCAGAGAGCGATCGTACAGTCTTACATGGCTCACCACCAGGGGATGATCATGCTCTCGTTGGTCAATTATCTGCAGGGCGATGCGATGGTCCGGCGCTTCCAGCGCGACCCGCGTATCCAAAGTGTAGAACTGCTCCCGCACCGTGGCCAGCTCCTGGCTGGTGGATCCTCAGGCGCCACAGCCCAGGGTGCATTACCTCTCAAATGGTCACTACAGCATCCTA
This sequence comes from Chloroflexota bacterium, assembly GCA_017860725.1. GTDB lineage: Bacteria > Chloroflexota > Anaerolineae > Anaerolineales > UBA4823 > CTSoil-045. The sequence goes on from JAGDMX010000502.1 coordinate 2,579, forward strand.
ATTACCGCCGCAGGCGGTGGGTACAGTGCCTGGGAAGGCATTGATCTGACCCGTTGGCGGCCGGATACTACCCTGG
>JAGDMX010000122.1 GCA_017860725.1 Chloroflexota bacterium
CTACGGAGCATTCGCCCGCGGGCTGGCCATCCCCGGTCCAGCGCCAAAGGATTTCCCGGAAATCCTGCAGAAGCTGTGGTGGCCCTTGGATCGCTCTCTTAGGGAGGAGGACATTCGTTATTCTGCCCTGGTCATGTTGGTCGACGCGATCCGGCATGGCACAACTACCTTATTCGATCACCACGCCTCCCCCAATGCCATTGATGGCTCCCTGGATGTGATCGCCGAGGCTGTCGATCAGGCTGGGCTGCGGGCCGTGCTATGTTATGAGGTAACAGACCGAGATGGAGAGGCCAAATCACGCGCAGGTATCCAGGAAAATGTACGCTTTATCCAGCGCACACGCCAGGAGAAGGTCGCAGGCGGGCGAGTGGCGGCGACCTTCGGCTTGCACGCCAGCCTGACGCTATCTGCCGAGACTCTGGACGCCTGCCGGGAAGCAGCCCCGGAAAATACAGGCTTCCACATCCACGTGGCCGAACATGAAGTCGACGAATATGACAGCCTATCCAAATCCGGTACACGCGTGGTTGATCGGCTGATCCGTCATGGCATCCTGGGGCCACAAACCATCGTGGCACATGCCATACACATCGATGCCCGCGAAGCAGGGCTACTGGCAGAAACCGGCACCTGGGTATCGCACCAGCCGCGCTCCAATATGAACAACGGCGTCGGCGCAGCGGATGTAGAGAGCCTGATGCGACTGGGAGTCAATATGTGCCTGGGGACCGACGGCTTTCCGCATACGATGTGGGAGGAATGGAAGACCGCCTATTTCCTGCATAAAGTCTGGCATCGCGACCCACGACGCATGTCGGCAGCCGACCTGGCACAGATTGCAGTTTATAACAATGCCCGGCTGGCAGGGTCGTTCTTTCCCGAAGCGCTCTTGGGTGTGCTTGCACCCGGGGCGCACGCCGACTTGATCTTTGTGGATTACCATCCACACACACCGTTAACGACTGGCAACTTGCCCTGGCAGATCGTATTCGGCTTTAACGAGAGTATGATTACGACTACCATTGCCGCCGGGCAGGTTTTAATGCGCGACCGTCAATTGCTCACGCTTGACGAAGAAACGATCACCGCCCGGGCAAGGGAGCTTGCCCCGGGAGTATGGGAGCGCTATTACGCTCAATTTTCCTAATTGTTTGTCAGTGTATGTTTGCATGCAAACAATTCCACACCAGTGAGTAAGGGATCGGAAAGAGAGGAGTATATCAAATCACATATGGAGACACTACCTACCATTGCCGTATTGGGTGGTACCGGCAAAGAAGGACCCGGTTTAGCACTACGCTGGGCGTATGCCGGATATCCGATCATCATCGGTTCCCGCCAGCAGGAAAAAGCTGAAGCCACGGCAGCGGAGCTCAACACTAGCCTTAATATCCATTCTATCATCGGGATGGAGAACAGTCGTGCGGCACGGGCGGCCGACATCTGCGTGCTAACGGTAGTCTACACCGCACACCAGGCCGCCCTGGAGAGCATCCGCGACGACTTGCAAGGCAAAATTCTGGTCGACGCTACCGCCCGGGTAGATTTCCGCGATCCAAAACCACCGGCACCACCCTCGGCGGCGCGCCTCGCTCAGGAGCTGCTCGGACCTGCAGTCCGGGTTGTGGCTGCTTTCCAAAATGTCCCGGCGCATTCCCTGCGCAAAAACCTGGGTCAAGCTCTGGATTCGGATGTGCTGGTGTGTTCTGAGGATGCGTCTGCCGCCCAGGAAGTAATCCGGTTGGCCCAGGCCGGAGGGATGCGCGCCTATTATGCCGGTGGTTTGGATAACGCCGTGGTTGTAGAAGGCCTTACCGCCCTGGTAATCGGCCTGAACAAAGCCTACGGCACTAAAACCGCCAGCATCGGAGTCACCGGGATCAATCGATAGACCGGATCGTTAGCAATACCGTGCCCCTCACCCTCACCCCACTGATCGGCATACCACTCATTCAGCCAGGAGACGATCTGGCCGGCATTCTGCTGGGTTCTATGCAGCGGACCGGAATCAATCTGATGGATGGCGATATCCTAGTACTGGCTCAAAAGATTATTTCCAAGTCTGAAGGCCGGTTTGTGCACCTCAGCCAAGTGATACCGTCAAACCGGGCGATCGAACTGGCAGCGCAGACAGAAAAAGACCCACGATTAGTGGAACTGGTTTTACAGGAAAGCCGAGAAGTTCTGCGCACCCGCCCGGGGACGATTATCGTTGAGCACAAATTAGGTTTCGTATGTGCCAATGCAGGCATCGACCATTCCAACGTCAGCGGATCAAGCGGTGAGCCGGCTGACGAGTGGATGCTGTTGCTTCCGGAAAACCCAGATGTATCTGCCCAACGCCTGCGTCAGTGTCTGGAAGAAGCCGCCCAAGTTAGCATTGGAGTGCTGATCATCGACTCGCACGGTCGGGCCTGGCGGCTCGGCACTGTAGGTGTGGCGATTGGCCTAGCTGGGCTGCCAGGATTGGCCGACCTGCGTGGTCAACCGGACTTGTTTGGCTACCGCCTGCGCATTACCGAGGTCGGGGTGGCTGACGAGCTAGCGGCGGCTGCCTCGTTGGTTATGGGCCAGGCCAATGAAGGCACACCGGCAGTACATGCGCGGGGTTTCCCTTACCAATTGCGTGAAGCTTCGTTTTCGGAGCTTATCCGACCCAAGAATATGGACCTATTTCGCTAAAGGAGAAAAACATGACACCTACCGATACCCAACCTGCAGGAGCCTTCGATTTTTCTCAGGTCAAGTTTGCCGCTCGACCTGATACGATCGACTTTCGCGATTTGATGTATATCCCCACGCTGGTCGAAGTACCGGCCAGCATCCCGCTTGAACAATACCAGGAGGCGGGCCTGCCCATCCTGGACCAAGGCCAGGAAGGGGCCTGCACCGGTTTTGGGCTGGCAACCGTGGCCAACTATCTGCTTCGCAAACGCGTCAATGCCCAAAACGCTCCCTTAGTTAGCCCGCGCATGTTATACGAGATGGCTCGGCGCTATGATGAGTGGCCCGGGGAAGGTTACTCCGGCTCCAGTGCGCGTGGCGCAATCCGGGGCTGGCACAAACATGGTGTATGTTCCAACGATGTCTGGAAATATGTCTACAACAAGCCCGATTCCGTCCTGACTAATGAGCGCGCCGCAGAAGCCGCTAGGCGACCTTTGGGGGCGTACTTCCGGGTAAACCATAAAGACCTGGTTGCCATGCACTGCGCCATCGCGGAAGTTGGCATCCTGTATGCTACCGCCCATGTTCACGAAGGTTGGAATCCGAGCAAAGTCAAGGGCAGCGGGATTATTCCTTACACACAGGAAAGCAAACGCATTGGTGGGCACGCCTTCGCCATCGTGGCGTACGACGAGCGCGGGTTTTGGATTCAGAACTCCTGGAACAAGGGCTGGGGAAATGGCGGTTTCGGCTTGATCAGCTACGACGACTGGCTGGCGAACGGCACTGATGTGTGGGTGGCGCGCCTGGGCGTCCCGGTTGCCCTGGCCACAAAACCCAAAACCTCTTCAGCACAAGCCAGCATCGCGCCCACTAAAACCTCTTCTTATGTAGAGCTTCGTCCGCACCTGATCAGCCTGGGGAATAATGGTGTGCTGAAGATGGATGGGCAGTATGCCACCTGCACGGACGACCTGGAGAACATCTTCGAAGACGATATCCCGCGCATCACTAAAAATTGGAAGAAGAAGCGCATCTTTCTCTACGCACATGGCGGTCTGGTGCCGGAGGCAGTGTTCTTACAACGCATTGCCGATTACCGTTCCACTATGCTGGAGCAGGAAGTCTATCCGCTGGGATTCATCTGGCACACCGATTTCTGGAGTACTGCGACCAATATCTTGAAAGAAGCTTTCGGTCAGGTCCGCCCGGAAGGAGCGCTCGACAAAGCTTTGGACTTCCTACTGGATCGCATGGACAATACCCTGGAAATCCTGGTGCGTAAGCTGCGCACCAAATCCCTTTGGGATGAGATGAAAGAAAATGCCTTCCTGGCAACGGTCTCGAAAAACGGCGGGGCACGTCTGGCACTGGAGCACCTGGCCAAACTGGCAGCCGCCGATCCAACCGTCGAAATTCATGTCGGTGGGCACAGCGCCGGGAGTATTTTTATGGCTCCACTGGTGCGGTTACTAACCTCAAAGGGAAAAATAACCTCTGGCTTGATGAAGGGCGACACCGGTTTTGGTGTACCGGTGGCAACCTGCAACTTGTGGGCACCTGGAATCAACATGGAAGATTTCAAGGCTACCTATCTGCCTGCCATCAAAAACGGTGGCATTCAGCATTTTGCATTGTACACACTCACGGATGAAGCCGAGCAGGATGACCAGGTGGCACAGATTTATCATAAATCGCTGCTTTATATGGTCGCTAACGCCCTGGAAGACACTGTAGGCAAACCGCTGCTTGGGTTGGAAAAAGATGTGATGAAGGATAAAGATCTGTCCGTCGTGTTCAAAAGCCCGGATCATATCTGGATTCAAGCCCCAACGGAGAGCGTGACGCCAGCGAAGCACGCTTCGGAAGCCACCGCACATGGGGCATTTGACGATGATCCCGTTACTGTGAAATCCACGCTGATGCGCATGCTGGATGTATCCAAGTCACCGGCCGAGTTCAGCTTTGCACGCAGCTCATCCTCCCTGGGCAATCGCCGTAAGCAGCTTGACACGCTGACGCGTTAATGTAAACGGGGGCTGGAAGATGTATGGGATTATTACGCTGCTAGACGATACGCTCAACAGCCGAGTTGTGCGTATCTGGCAGTTGTTAAAAGCCGAATGCGGCCTGGAAGCCATTTTCCAGACCCCCGTTCCTCATTTCACGTGGCATATAGCAGAGCAATATGATATTAGCCAGCTCGAACCGGCTTTGCAGGAGCTCAGCAAGGATTTCAGGCCAATAACCGTTCGCACGGTTGGTATTGGCATCTTCACCGGCCTATCGCCAGTTGTATATCTTTCTATCAACAAAACAGAACGACTGATCGCATACCACCAACGCATCTGGCGGCAAGTTGAGCCAGCCGCCACCGGCAGCTCGCCGCTCTATGCACCTCCGTCATGGATGCCGCACATCACACTAGCGATCGACGATGTGGATCACAACCGGCTGGCGTGCGCTATCCACCGGCTGGCGCCTGAAACCTATGATTGGGAAATCCTGGTAGATCATCTGGTATTGGCCAGCGAAGACAGTACCCAGGCCAATATTGGATCGAAACAATTCCCATTTATCGGGGCGATCGAGCGGTGAGTACTTCTGCATCCATCAGTCCAAATCACAGGTTGGAGGGCCCAGAAGATTTTTGGGCCTACCTCGATGAGTTGGTATCATGCCATGCGCTGATCATCGACCGCCCCAAAGGGTCGACCCACCCGCGCTATCCCGGCAAGTTTTACCCATCAGATTATGGCTATCTGGAAGGGACGACATCGGCCGATGGTAGCGGAATTGATGCATGGCGCGGATCGCTGGAAGAGCCAGCTTTGGACGCTGTATTACTGACCGCCGATCTAAAGAAGCGCGATTCGGAGATCAAGCTGCTGCTGGGGTGCACACCTCAAGAAAAGCAGCAAATCCTGTATTTTACCAATGCTGAGCTAATGCGCGGCTGGCTGGTTAAACGCTCTCCTGAATTGGAATGGCTTAAAGGCCGGCGCTCCGTACGCAGATTCCAGAGGGATCCAGTGCCACACGACGTATTGAATCGCATCCTTGAAGCGGCCACCTGGGCGCCCTCTGCCCACCACCGCCAGCCCTGGCGCTTCGCGGTCCTGGTTAGCGATCCCGCCAAAGCACGCTTGAGCGAGGCGATGGGCGCTGCCTTTTATGCCGACCTGCTGGCGGATGGCATCACCCAGCAAGAAGCTTCCGAGCGAGTCAAGCGCTCACGCCAACGCTTGCAAGAAGCGCCGGTCGGGATCATCTTATGCCTGGACACCTCCATAGGCGACATTTATCCCGATCCCGAACGCCAATATTTTGAGCACCTGATGGGTGCACAGGGGGTTGCCATGGCTGGTCAGAACCTGCTCCTGGCGGCGCATTCTGCCGGGTTGGGTGGTGTGTGGCTGTGTTCTCCGCTGTTTGCACAACAGGTAGTGCAGGCCATCCTCGATCTACCCATGACCTGGCAGCCAATGGGATTAATCTTGCTGGGCTACCCTGCCAGGGAGCCGGAACAGCGCCCGCGCAAACCGGTCGATGAGATCACCCGTTATTATTGAGTAGCATAGAGAAATATAGGAAATGAAAGTAGTTGCTTTAGCAGGTGGCGTAGGTGGTGCTAAACTGGCAGATGGCCTGGCTCAGGTATTGCCTGCCGAAGATTTGACGATCATCGTCAATACAGGAGACGATTTCGAACACCTCAATCTACATATCAGCCCTGATCTGGACACGGTCTGCTACACTCTGGCAGGGATTGCTAATCCGATTACCGGCTGGGGCAGGGCTGCGGAAACCTGGTCCATGCTTGAAACCTTGAGCGAGCTGGGCGGTCCTTCCTGGTTTCGCCTGGGAGACCGCGACCTGGGAGTGCATCTGGAGCGCACTCGCCGCCTACGCCTGGGCGACCCGCTCAGCCAGATCACGCGGGATTTCTGTCGGGCATGGGGAATCGAGGCTACCATCCTGCCAATGAGCGATGATTTTATCCCCACCTGGGTGGATACAAACGAAGGCGAGCTGCCGTTTCAGGAATATTTCGTGCACCGCCGTTGTACTCCGCTGGTGAAAGGCTTTCGCTTCCAGGGAATTGAAAAGGCGTGCGCTGCCCCTGGAGTGCTGGAAGCTATTCGTGACGCCGGGCTTGTCATCGTTTGCCCATCCAATCCATGGGTCAGCATAGACCCCATCCTCGCAGTCCCAGGCGTACGTGACGCCATAGAAAATTCGCGAGTACCCGCCCTGGCGGTATCGCCGATCATAGCCGGACAAACCATTAAGGGCCCTGCCGCCAAAATGTACGCCGAGCTAGGTATAAAACCGTCTGCAATCGCAGTTGCACGCCACTACGGCACTTTGCTGTCAGGCTTTATCCTGGATGTGCTCGACCGAGATTTGTTAGCTAGCCTGCAAACAGACAGGCACCAAGTCCTCGTCACCGAGACCGTGATGAAGACACGGGA
>JAGDMX010000123.1 GCA_017860725.1 Chloroflexota bacterium
GAAACGCTGCTGCGCGAGATCGATTGGGGCGGCTTGCTGACTAGCGGCGGCATCTCGCACGGGTACATGTACAACGGCGAGCTGATCCCCTACGCCTGGGATGCCTTTGGCGGGGAGAGCTGGCTGGTGGAGCTGATCTACGCCGCCGTCAGCGGGCAGGTGGCGCCGCTGACCTATCCCACACCACCGACGGCCAACGGCTCGGGTTTTATCGACGAGCTGGCCTGGCTGTTCGTCCCGCCGCCGCAGGGATTGGATGTATGGGGCACAGACTGGGCGACGTACCGGGATGAGGCGGCGGATAGGCAGGTGACTTACTATCCGATGAATCATCCAAGCGCCTGCTTGACCCAATCGGGCTACTTCGGTCTGTCGGCGGGGGAGGTGCCCGTCCCGGCGATGGTCGATAAGGCGAGCATTTACCAGGCGTTTGGAGTCGGCGGCCGGTTTGCTGCCCCCCACGACGGTCGCACCTTGTTGGGAGAGCCGGTGGTCACCTCGCACTACTCGGCGATGATCGCCGCCCTGCGACCGGAAGAGTCCCTGCGCATGTGGCAGGAAATGATCCGGCAGGGGCTGTTCACGCCGCTGAACAACATCGAGAGTCTGATGTACCGCGAAGGCTCGGGATGCGAGAGCCGGGAGATGGAGATCAACCAGCTCAAGAGCTCGTGGAACCTGGCGCTGCAGACCCTGGGCTGGGGCAATTATTTAGCCAACCTGCGCCGGCAAGCGCCGGTATTGTGGCAGGCGGCGGTCGAAAATCCGCTGCTGGCTAAAGGCTATCAGCTTCTGACGAGCAGCCCGGCGCCGTTACCCACGCCGGGTGGAGGCGAGGTGATACCAATGGCGATAAGATATGAGCGAGAATGCGAAAATTCGGATGAGAGCACGGTGGGCCAAATGATCTGGCGCTCGAACGCCTCCGGCGCGCAGGTGCACGGCCAGTTCGGCACCACCCCCGGCGCGCCCTGGCCGGCGCAGCCCGGATCCGTAACCTACACCAATATTGAACTTTCGCAGGCTGGGCCGGTGACACTGACCCTGCGCTATTCCAAGTACAGCTCGTCCAGTGTGCCGATCCGGGTTTACCTGGACGACGAGCCGACCCCCCGGGCAGCCTTCACACCGGTCGATCAGGGCGACTGGAACAGCTTCACCTGGTCGGAAGCGATCGCGCTGGGGGAGATTGAGAGCGGTGTGCATGCGCTCAGGCTCGCCACCGATGGGCAGCAGTACGGCGTGGTCGACCTGGATACGTTCGTGCTAGAGCTGAGATCGCCGGTTGTGACCGCTGAGCCGGCGGCTGCTTCCATCCCAGTCTCTGCGGCGAGCGCGGGCGATTTAGTGACCTGGTATGACTTCGAAGGTGATTACCTTCAATCTGGGGTGGTGACCGATCGATCGGGCAACGGATGGGATGCGCAAGTGGTGGGGAATATCGGCGCTGTCGATGACATCTCCGCTGGGCAGGGGATGGTATTCACCGGGGATGGTTATTTACAGGCGCAGGGCAACCCGGCGGCGGGCAGGACAAGCGTGACTTTCTCGCTGTGGTTCAAGACCGACCAGCCGGAGGCCAATTACAAGCTGGCCAGCGCCGCCTGGTGGAGCGGCGGACCCGGCTCGGGCTGGATCATGGCAACGCACATACCCGAGTTTTGGAGCGACGATACGCTCGGCCTGTACCTACCGGACATCATCAACAATGAGAACAATTTCCCCGCCGGCGAGTGGATCCATGAAGTGGTGACTTATGATGGCGAGCGGATCAAGGAATACACCAATGGAGTGTTGATCAACGATTGGGCGACGACCGGGGCGGCGATCGGCCAGGGACAGGCGCTGGTGGTAGGCGCCTGGCCGCCGTATTCGGCTTATAACTTCCAGGGCAGCCTGGATGAGTTCCGCATTTACGCCCGCTGCCTGACGCATGAGGAAGTGCTGGAACTTTACAATGAAGGACGTTAGAGGAGGATTGATCATGTCACGCAGGAAGCTCATTCAAGTGGTTGTGCTGGTCAGCCTGCTCGCGCTGCTTTGCGGAGTGGGGGCAGGGAAGGCAACAGAGGAGAAAAATGTCTGGGTCAGCAAGGGACCCTTTGGCGGGCCGGTACGCGCCCTGGCTATTGATCCAATCACACCGGCGATCCTGTATGCCGGGACGGAGACGGGCGGCGTCTTCAAGAGCACGGACGGGGGTGAGAGCTGGGCCTCGAAGAACAACGGCCTGTCGTCGCTTGCGGTGCGCGAATTGGTGATTGATCCGGTCACCCCAACCAGACTGTATGCCAGAGCAGGTTACAGACTTTATAAAAGCCTTGATGGCGCGGATAGCTGGAGCGAATCCGCTCCCGGTTACCCGTATCTTGAAGTTAATGCGATCGCCATTGACCCGCTGGCAACCTGCACCCTTTATGCGGTGAGCTGGTCCGGGATAACTAAGAGTATCAACTGTGGTGAAACCTGGAATTTTGCCAATAGCGGCTTACCTGAAAATCCGGGGCTGTACACGATTGCAGCCGATCCAATCGCACCGGATAATGTATTTACCGGCGGGAATTCCGGGATGTATAAAAGCACGAACGGCGGGGATAGCTGGGCTCCGGCAAACGCCGGTTTACCCGAGTCCCCCTATGTTTCCGAGATCGTCATTGATCCCGTTGTTCCGGGCACGCTGTACGTCGTCACGCAGCAAGGTATCTACAAAAGCGTAAACGGTGGCGATAGCTGGGCTGCGGCGAACAACGGGTTGCTGATGTATTCCCCGATCACCGCGTTAGCGATTGACCCGCAAACGACCACGACACTCTATCTGTGCAGTTATGAAGGTTTATTCACCAGCGCTAACGGCGGAGATTTGTGGAGCGAGATCAACACGGGTCTGAGTGATGTCGTTTTTTCGACGCTGGTGATCGATCCGGGGACAACGAGCATACTCTATGCGGGGTCGGAATCCGGCGTGTACAAAAGCACCAGCGGGGGTGGCAACTGGAGCGCAAAAAACTACGGTCTGACTGCGATCCCGATTTTTTCACTGGCGTTCGACCCGGCTGGTGCGGGGAAACTCTACGCCGGAGCAAACAACGAAGTATTCAATACAGCGGATGGCGGGGAAAACTGGGGCCAGGCATATTCACAGTTTTACTCCGGCCAGGTGAATACCCTGGCGATTGACCCGCTTACAACCAGGACCATCTACGCCGGGGTTGGAAACATGATTTGGAAGAGCTCCGACGGTGGTGAAATCTGGGGATTTTATTACCCCGGGTTCAATGGTACGGTCAGCGTGTTGGTGGTCGATCCCCTTACACCGACGACAGTCTATGCCGGGATCGAGGGCTACGGCGTGTATAAAAAGACCGCCGGGGGAGGCTGGAACCCGGTCAATAACGGCTTAACCAATCTAAATGTTCATGTCCTGGCAATTGATCCGGCGGCGCCTGATACTCTGTATGCCGGGACGTCCGGGGGTGGGGTGTACAAAAGCCAGAATGGCGGCGTGAGCTGGAGCCCAACCGGGTTGACGAGCAACTATGTCCTGTCCCTGGCGGTTGACCCGCTGATGCCGAACATCCTGTATGCAGGCGCATTGTACGGCGGGATGTTCAAGAGCACGACCGGCGGCGACAGCTGGACGACAATCAATGCCGGACTGACCAATCCGGTCGTGAATGCCCTGGTGATCGACCCGCAGGCGCCGACTACGCTGTATGCGGGCACGCAAAGCGGCGTGTTCAAGAGCAGCAACGGGGGCGGCAATTGGCTGCCTTGCGGGACCGGTTTGACTGTAACAAATATTCACGCCCTGGCAGTTGATTTGCTGAATCCCAATGTCATCTATGCGGGGACTGATCGCGGCGTGTATGTCGTCGAGCAGAGTGAATTCAAGATTTACCTGCCGGTGGTCGAGAACCACGATCACCTGACAGGGTGATCAAACCCGGGTTGATCACCCAGACCCTAGGGTGCCCTCCAGGTAGTTCCGTCTCCAATCCCCTGGGGTCTTTGGGTATATTCCGCCGGGTAACAAACCTGACCCTTCGGGTTATCCCGACCTACCAGTTCAATGCCCAAGTCTGTTTTGAATCTTGCCGGAATAGGGGTTAAAATAATAAGGCAGGAGTTACGATGCTGAAAGGCGAGCCTCGCAGGGTGATTTCGGGCGGGCAATCGCAGTAACTCCTGGCGGAAATGTGATGACCCAAGTGGAATAATTCAGATTCTTGGTGTTTCTAGCGCAGTCCCATACCTATGCCATACTCAGGAGTACGAGCATGTCAAATAGAAAATTGTCTATCCTAATGGCGTGGTCGGCGCTATTTGCCATTTTGCTTGGAGCCTGCCGCTTTGGACCCAATCCGGAGCCCAATCCGGATATCACGGAGGGCGTGGAACAGGGTGAGTTTCGCATTGAGGCGACGTCGGTGGTGCGCCAGTTAGAAGAAGCTGGCATCTTCAGGGATTTTACCAAGCGAACCGGGATTCCCGTCAGGCTGGATTACTACGGTGATGTGGATCTGCTGCTGAAGGTGGAAGATTACAGCCAGAACGCTCAGGAGAATGTGGACGCCATGTGGTTGGGCAGCCCGATCTGGGCGCCGGGGCGCCTGCTGCAGGACAAGACCTCCATCATGCGCACCTACATCGTCATGGGGGTCGATCCGTCGGTGGCTGACCAGCTGGGGTGGGAGGCTGGCTCGACCATCACCACCGGGGATGTCATTAAAGCGATCAACGACGACCGTTTGAAACTGGCCATCCCCAGCGCCTCGCAGGATGATGCCGGCGCGAACTTCTTGTTTGCCGTCATTGCCTCGATCTCAGAGCGCCCTTTCACGACGATTGAGGACTTGCAGACGGATAGCATGCAGGACAACCTGAAAACGATCTTCAGTGCAGTCAGCGGTAGCGCCAGCGATGCCGGCAAGCTGCGCGACCGTTTCGTGGAGGACCAGATCTCGGACAATCCGCAGTTGAATGGTTTTATCCTGCCGGAGAGCATGGCGATTTCCGCCAACCTTTCCCTGGAAGAGGCAGGGAAAACACCAATGCGCATCTTCTACCTGGAAGACGCAGTCGGCGTACAAGACTTCCCACTCGGATGGATATCCGGGATCAGTGAAGAAAAGCAAAACCAGTTTGCGCAGCTGGTCGATTACCTGCGCTCCGACGAAGTGCAGGCGAAGATCCAATCCGAGGGATATTTCCGCACCGGAATCCTGGGTATGGAAGTTCCAAACCCGGACTCGTCCGTGTTCAATCCGGACTGGGGGATCATCACCGATAAGAACTTTGTCCCGGCTACACTGCCGAAGGATGATGTAATCAAAGCAGCGCTCAACCTGTATCAGATTGCCATCAAGAAACCATCTGAGACAGCTTACTGCCTGGATTACTCGCCCAGCATGTACGGCAGCGGTGAGGAGCAACGCAATGCCGCCATGCAGCTCTTACTGGACCAGTCATCGGCTTCCACCTACCTGCTCCAGACCGGTCCAGCGGATGTCACCTATGTCCTGCCTTTTTCGAACCAGGTATTGGATACTGCGCTGGTCGACGGCAACGACCCTGAGCAGCTCCTGGCGCTGTATGACTGGCTGTTAGGCTCATTTGCAGGCAGCGGGACCAATATCTACGGCTGCGCCATCGAGGCGCTGGACGCCATCAACGCCAGCGGGCGCACAGATACCTTGCCCGCCATCATCCTGCTGACCGATGGCCGGCACAATACCGGGCAGAGGTTCCGCGAGCTGGAGCGTTTCTATCAGGAAAACGGCCTGATGGTGCCCATCTTCTCGATCATGCTGGGTGAAGCCAACCAGGAGGATCTTGAGCCGATCGCTAAACTGACCAAGGGATTGATCTGCGATGGGCGAGCCGGGATCGAATCCCTGGTCAGGTGCTTCAAAGAGTTCCGAGGCAGCAACTGAGGCGGCGATGAATAAAAAGCGCGTGTTCGTGGATGGATTCGCCATAGCCGGTGCCCTGGCGGTACTGGCGGTTACCACGCTGTTGCTGCCCTCCTTCTGGCCGATCTGGCTGCGGCTGCTGATCGGCGCGTTGATTGCGAGTATTCTATTCGCCATCTACCTGGTTGCCCGGCCTCCGGATGAGATCATCGCTCTGGAGCAGCAGCTCGAGACGATCGCCATCAACGCCAAGCAGATCATGCAGGCCGGTAAAGAACTCATCCCGGAAGCCAAGACATTCCGGCAGAGCCTGGCAGACGTTTCGACGGCGATCGCCCAGCTGGAAGTCAAAATAATGCAGCGTGAGCTAATTACACTTGGAACGCCGATCCGGCGCCTGGAGAGCCTGTCCAAGAATTTCCTGATGCTGACCAAGGTTCTGACCGGAGAGGTATACCTGCGACCGGCAGAGCTTTCCCAAAAGCTAAGCGAAATTCGTGAGCAACATATCCCCGAAACCCTGGAAACGATCCAGGAGCTGAACGCTTCTCTGGATGAAAGCCGTGCAAAGCAGCTGGTTTCAGCCGAGGAGGAGCTCGAGCTTCTCTCTGCGCTTTACGATCGAGATTCGGCGGCGCATAATGCAGCCGAAATACTGCGACAAGTGCTTGAAGAGTCACTCAAAACTGAAGAAGGAGGCCCGCATGTCACGTAACAGGCTTATCATCATTTTCGTACTGTTAGCAGTTTTGATGGCTGTCCTGATCGCCGTGATTAGCCTGGTCACGAGGGCAACCCGCGAATACCAGGCCAACCTGCCGACGGTGACGCCCTCGGTGACTCCGATCCCGGAGATGGTCAGCCTGCACTGCCTGGGTGGGCAAATCTACCTGAACGATCCCGAAATCCAGCGCATCTTGCGGGAGGAATACCGTCTGGACGTGACCGTCGAAGCAATGGGCAGTTTTCAGATGGTAGCACCGGCGACAGATTACACCGGCGTGGACTGCGTATGGACTGGTAGCATAGCAGCATACGAGGCGCTGGGAGTCAACCATCCTGGAGCGGAGGTCGCCCACGAGACAGTATTCATAACCTTTTTGATGAACTTTACCTGGGACAATTATCTT